>JBBUCB010000039.1:0-11510 GCA_038058005.1 Patescibacteria group bacterium
GGCCGCCGTCACGCATGGTGAGGGTCCTTTGATGATTGTGGCGGGGGCTGGAACGGGAAAGACCACGGTGATTACTCGCCGCATCGCCTGGTTGATCGCACAGGGCAAAGCGCGACCGGAAGAAATTCTCGCCTTAACATTCACGGAGAAAGCGGCAACGGAGATGGAAGAGCGAGTCGATCGTTTACTACCGATCGGGTATGTCGATCTTTCGATTTCGACCTTTCACGCCTTTTGTGAAAAAGTCCTGCGAGCTCATGGTTTACATATTGGCCTACCGCAAGATTTTAAAATCGCGACTGACGTCGATAGCTGGCTTTTGATGCGACGCAATCTCGACAAGTTCGAACTCGACTACTTCCGTCCGCGCGGCAATCCGTCCAAGTTTTTGCGCTCGATGCTCCACCATTTTTCTCGAGCCAAAGATGAGGGCATCACGCCGGAGCAATACGGCTTGTGGGTTGAGGATTATGTGGCCGAGAAGGGTGGGGGCGCGCCTGAAGCGTTTGCGGCCATGAGCGATGAAGACAAGCTCGATATTCAGAAGTGGCAGGAACTCGCTCGAGCTTACGCCACATACGAGCAGCTCCTTGTTGAGAAAGCGATGCTCGACTTTGGGAGTTTGATGGCTTACGTTCTACGACTGTTTCTCGAGCGGCCAAATGTGCTGCGCGAGTATCGTGAACGTTTTAAGTATCTCGTCGTGGATGAGTTTCAGGATACGAATACCATTCAGTATCGACTCGTAAAATTACTCGCCGAGCCACGGCGCAACATCACTGTCGTAGGTGATGACGACCAGGCGATCTATAAATTCCGCGGGGCAGCTTTGGCGAATATTTTGTCGTTTCGTCAGGATTTTAGTGAGGCCACCAAGGTGGTTCTAACGAGTAACTATCGAAGTGGTAAGGCGATTCTTGACGGCGCCTATCGTTTGATTCAGCAAAATAACCCACATCGTCTTGAAGCTACCGAGGGTTTGTCTAAGGCTTTGCGATCGCACAAGGACGACGACGGCTTCGTTAAGCACGTGCACTGCGCCACGCTCGACGATGAAGTCGAAATGACGGTGCGAGAGATCGTTGAGCTGCAAAAGAAGACCGGGGGCTCGTGGAATGAGTTTTGTATTCTTGTACGTGCCAACGACGCTTCAGAGCCATTTCTAGAGGCACTCGAACGCGCTGGCGTGCCTTACAGGTTCATGGCGATGTCAGGGCTCTACACGCAGCCAATTATTCTCGACGCGCTAGCCTACATGCGTTTGGCGCGATTGGCGTTTGATAGTCCGGCAGCGTATCGCGTGCTGTCGCACCCACGACTTGGCATTTCCGAAAACGATCTCTCGATTCTGCTCAACTATGTGAAGTTGAAGGGATTATCGATTTCAGAGGCTATGGAACGGGCGGGGGATTCTCTCGGGATCTCGTTGGAAGGTCGAACACGCATGGCGCGGGTGTTAACCATCGTGTCGAAGATTCGCGATCATGCCAAACGCCTGCCGGTCACCGAGCTCTTCGTCTACATTCTCAAGGACACGGGCTTGCTGGGTGATGTTAGTGGTCTACCGGAGGTGGAGCAGCAGGAAGTTTTCCGACACTTGGAAGGGTTCTTGTCGCGTTTGAAACGATTCGCGAACGCGAACGACGATAAAAGTTTACCATCGTTCCTTGATGAGTTTGAAGCTGAACGTGAGGCGGGCGAGGCTGGATCGTTGAAGTCTGACGACGAAGCAGGCCCGGACGTGGTTAACATCATGACCATTCACGGGGCCAAAGGTCTCGAGTTCCGTTATGTCTTCGTCGTGAACTTGATCGAGCAACGCTTCCCATCGGTCACTCGTACCGAGGCTTTGCCGTTGCCGCCGGGCTTGGTCGGCGGTTTTGCCGAGTTGGACGATCATGTCGCTGAAGAGCGTCGTTTGTTCTACGTGGCCATGACGCGAGCTAAAGAAGGGCTCTACCTCATGTCGGCCGAAGATTACGGTGGAAGTCGCAAACGCAAGGTTTCACGTTTTTTGACCGAACTGGGTTTTATGACGCCGATGACCTCAATCGGGGGTCGCGACGCTCTGGTATTGCCGGAGCCGGCCAAGATTCGAACGGAGTTGTTACACTCGGTGCCAGAACGCATTAGCTTCTCTCAGGTGGCTGCGTTTACGACCTGTCCGTTGCAGTACAAGTACGCCCACATTCTCAAGGTGCCCACGTTTGGACGGCACAGTTTGAGTTTTGGAAAATCGATGCACAATACGCTGCAAAAATTCTTGGAGCAGGTAAAAACTCGCCAGGATGTGGCGCAGACCACACTGTTTGGCGAGGCGGCGAGTTCGATCCCCCCAGTGCCAAGCACAAACGAGCTCCTCGACCTTTTCGATCAGAACTTTATCGACGAGTGGTATGCCTCCAACGAAGAGCGAGAAGATTATCGTACGCAAGGCAAAGAGTCGCTGAAGCGATTCCATGCTCAGATCGTTGAGAAAACTCCCAAAGTCTTCGGCCTCGAGCAAGGTTTCACACTCAAGATCGGCGACGTCCTTGTGAAGGGTCGTATCGACCGTATCGATGAAACCGATGATGGCGGACTTGAGATTATCGATTACAAAACCGGAAATCCAAAAACAAAATTGGAGTGGGATGATAAGCGACAGTTAGTCCTGTATGCTTTAGCTCTCGAGCAATGCTTGCCCGATCCGAAACCAGTACGCAAATTGACGTATTACTATCTGACGACCAACGAGACCGTCAGTTTTGAGCCAACCGATAAAGATCGTGAAAAGCTGACCTTGCAAGTGAAGGACACGATGGACCGAATCGCGAAGAGTGATTTCTCAGCCGATCCTGATCCGATGAAGTGCAAGTACTGCGATTTTAAAGACATCTGTCCGGCGGCAAAATTCTAATATGCGCGATCACAAACTCAATTCACTCGGCAATTTGCTCGGTGGTGCATTATCGCGCCATGGTATTGGCGAACGAGTTATTGCAGCGCAAATTGTTGCCACCGCCAACGAGCTCTTGGTCGGCATGCTCACCTACGAGCAACGTGACGAGGTTCAGGCGGTGAGTTTTAAGTCATCCGAACTTCTTTTAGTCTGCAAAACACCGACCGCCCGCTACGCAGCTGAGGGCTTGGCTAAGTCACTAGGCCGTAAACTTGAAGAAGACTATCCCAGCCAAACTTTCAAAAAAATTGTTTGCGTGTTTAAGTCGGGCAAGGCCAGTGACGACGAATGGTACAATGGTGGCACCGTATGAACTTACGCCAGTACCTCATTGTGATGGCCATCGGCACGGCCGTAGCTGTTTCGGCTTGGTGTGTCGTTTTGATTGCCATGAATCCGCTGACTTCTGGAGCGATTGCGTTATTAGCTTTTTATGTCACGTTGACCTTGGGATTGGCCGGTTTGTTTACGATTTTGGGCACAACCGTGCGCACCTATCGTTTTCCGCAGCGTGACACCGGAGCTATCGTTAATCGTTCACTCCGTCAGGCGATTTTTTTGACGATTTTACTTGTCGGCTCGTTGTACCTCATGACTCAAGGCCTGTTTTCGACGCTCACCTTGTTTGTGGCTGTGCTAGCCCTGGGGTTCCTGGAATTTTTCTTCTTGATCTCAAGTAAAGACGAGGTGGACAGTCGGCCTTGAGGTAGCGGAATGGCTATGGTTCAATGCAGCGGTAAAGCCGTATGTTGAATCGCTTTTTTGGTCAATTTTCAAAGGACGTGGCCATTGACCTGGGCACGTCCAACACCCGTGTTTACGTGAAAGAACGTGGCATTGTTATGCATGAGCCGTCGATTGTTGCGGTGAACACGCGTACCAATCAAATTTTGGCTGTCGGTACAGCCGCCAAGGACATGCTGGGGAAGACACCGCCGCATATTGTGACTACCAAACCGCTCATGAAAGGTGTTATTTCGGATTTTGAGATCGCCGAGAAGATGTTGAAGTATTTCGTGGACAAAATTCACGAAGATGCTTTTACGTTGGTGCCCAGACCACGCATTATCATGACTGTGCCGCTTGAAATTACCGAGGTCGAACGTAAGGCCGTTGAAGACGCGGCGTTGTCCGCCGGTGCTCGCGAAGTATTTTTGGTCGAGGCTCCTTTAGCGGCGGCTATTGGTGCGGGCCTGCCCGTTGAAGAATCGATCGGGAGCATGATTGTAGACATTGGTGGAGGAACGACAGAAATCGCGGTTATCGCCCTCGGCGGTATTGTCACCTGGAAGTCATTGGTAACTGCCGGTGAGGAAATGACGAAAAATATCACCCAATACGCTCGCGATATTTTTAACTTGTTGATTGGTGAACGGGTGGCCGAAGACGTGAAGTGTCGGATCGGGAGTACGATGGACATGGGGCAAGCTTTGGAAATTGAGATGCGTGGTCGTTATTTGTTAACCGGTTTGCCGCGACAGGTAGTGGTGCACGACGGTCAGATTCGTGAAGCTCTGTATCGCTCCGTGCAGACGATTGTGGAAAACATTAAGGCCACCATAGAAATTACTCCCCCAGAACTCGTGGCTGACATTTACGAGCGCGGTATCGTCCTTACGGGCGGCGGGGCTTTGCTGCGTGGCGTTGAGCGCACCATTGCCCGTGAGACAGATATTCCCGTTCGGGTAGCTGAGGACCCGCTTACTTGTGTTGTGCGTGGTGCAGGCATGTTGCTTGATAATGAGGCCTTGTTGAAGGATATCGCTTTGCCAACTACCGGTGCCGATAGTATCAACATGCGTTAAACATGGCCAAATTCCGATCTTCATCTGAGGGAGCCAGAAAAGCGGCCTTAACTACTGGGGCCTTTCTTGGGGTTATCTTGGTTTTTTGGTTACTCATGCGTGTTTCGGGCTTTGCCAGGTTTTACGAACGTATCGAAGCGGGCGTTGTTCGGGTTGGCACAGGAGTGGGTAATAGCGTGTCTCGAGTCACGAAGCCTGAACAGTCACTGGCTACCCAATTCTTGGCATGTCAGGAGAGCACGCGTGCCCTAGCTATCAATAGTTCAAGCTATGAGAGCTTACAACGCGAGGTGCAAGAGTTACGTGCGCTGGTGGACTACGCGAACCGTACAGAAGCCGCCGGCATCGTGACGCATGTTGTGGCGAGGGCTGTTGATGACGATGCTACGCGTGTTTTGATTGACAGGGGTACGCTCGATGGTCTCCAACAGGGCTCGGCAGCCGTGATTGACGACGGTGTTTTATTCGGCATGGTTGAAGAGGTTCGTGGCACCACGGCAATTGTACGCTTGGTTGCCAACGCTCAAAGCAATATTCCGGCGGCCGTACTTGGCAAACAAAGAACGATCGGCTTGGTTGAAGGACGGGAAGGGGCACTGCTTGTGATGGAGTTTATCCCGCAAGATGCTGAACTTGGTAACGGTAATCTGGTTGTGACTAGTGGCTTGGATGGCTTGGTCCGCGAAGGTTTGGTGATCGGTTTGGTAACCGAGGTGGTGTCCGTTGAAAGTGCGCCATTTCAGCAAGCTTTCATCGAGCTTTTGTACGAACCACGCGAATGGACAACGCTCCTCGTGTTGCCACCACCGGGCTTATGATTACCAACGCTTTGTATGCGGTTCTGTTCGTCTTTACCCTGGCCCTGCAAACAGGCGCAGTGGCTTCGCTTCCAGAGCCTTATCGATTGTTTCCGTTAGCCTTGGTGATGGGGGTGATCATTTTACATGAGCGATCACTTGTACTTGGGGCTTTGTGGCTGGTTATGTCAGGCTTTATTCTTGAGGCTCGTGGTCTGGGTGATGGCTTGGCTTTTGCCGGTATTGTGGCCGCTGGGGCGGCGGTTACCCTTGCTTTATCCGTGTTTGCCAAGCGTTCGTTTTGGGCCTTGCTCGGTGTCGGTATCGGTACGGCGCTAACCTTTGTTATAGCCCGTATCTTGTGGTTGTTTGTGTGGGTAATTTTTACTCGAACTCACGTGCAATTTGGTAGTCTGATTGAGCAGGGCGTCGTGGTTGTGCTCATGGCGATTTTAGGTATATTCATTTTTGGAGCCTACATTCGTCGTTTCTTGCGTTGGTCTCGAGACAAATTCGTGAGCAAGGGCCAATTGTATGATATTTCGTTCCCGCAATAAAGTAGCTCGTAATGTTTTTGGCCTTACTGACAAGGGGTCTGATTGGCATTTGCCAGACAACGGCGATGGTCGGGTTGAGACCATGGCTTTGGGACCGGAGCGGCAGCGTACCAAATGGGCCAGCATGGGTGCACCTGTCTTACTTGCTCGTTGGCGTTTCGGTTTTTTTTCCGTGCTTGTACTTGTTGGACTGTTGGCCAGTAGGTCTGCATATTTGCAGGTGGCGCAAGGCGGTTACTACCGCGACATTGCCGACGCCAATCGTACGCGCGTTAATGTTATTCCTTCGCATCGCGGAATCATTAAAGACCGCTCCGGATTAGAACTCGCCGAAAACTCTCCCGACTTTCGCTTATTGGTTTGGCCAAAGGATTTACCCACTTGGCCGAATGCGTTATTAAAAGAGGCCAAGACCGATGAGGCTCGTGAACAGATCATTCGTGAGGCCGTGGCTTTGCCAGTGGCCTCGATTGCAGCTGAGCTTGAGGTCTCGATTAACGAGCTGACGGATAAACTCGCCACGGCCGAGCCAGATGAACAGCTGTTATTGGCCGAGGGGATTAGCTATGAGAACGCCTTAGCTTTTTATTCACGGAGTTCTGATTACCCGGGTTTCATCGTTGAATTTTCTGAAAAACGCCAATACTACACCGGCGCTATCCCAACGTTGTCGCATATCCTTGGGTATACCGGTCCTGTCAACAATGAGGAGTACGAAACTCTGGAAGGGAAGGGCTACCGCCGTTTTGACGACGTTGGCAAGCAAGGACTTGAGTTATGGCACGAAGACATTTTACGCGGGCAATTTGGTGAAGAGGTCGTGGAAGTGAACGCGCAAGGTAAATCATTGCGCATCGTTTCGCGTCGTGAGGCTGTTGACGGCCAGGATTTACGCTTAGCGCTCGATGCTCGATTGCAGGCGTATATTGAAATCGTTTTGGAGGATCGCTTGAAAGCTACGCCTACCGAGCGAGCCGCAGTCATTGTTATGAACCCTCACAACGGAGAAATTCTGGCCCTTGTATCTGCCCCGGGTTTTGATGCCAACTTGTTTACGAATGGGATCAGTTCGGAAGATTACGCGGCGCTTTTGAACGATGAAAACGCTCCCTTGTTCCCGCGAGCTTATGCCGGCGAGTATCCAGCCGGATCGACTATCAAACCGGTGTTTGCAGCCGCGGGCTTAGCTAACGGCACCATCACCACTCAGACCACCTTTATGTCGACGGGCGGAGTCATGCTCGGTAATCGCTTTTTTCCTGATTGGAGACCGGGGGGTCATGGTTTAACCAACGTCTATCACGCGATTGCCGATTCGGTGAACACGTTTTTTTACATGATTGGTGGGGGCAACGAATCGTTTCCGGGTATGGGTCTCGAAAAATTGATGACGGCCGCGCTGACTTTCGGCTACGGACAAAAGACCGGCGTCGATTTGCCTGGAGAAGCTGACGGGTTTTTGCCTTCGAAGAAATGGAAGGAAGAGGCCAAGGGTGAGCCCTGGTATATCGGTGATACGTATAACGTTTCCATTGGCCAGGGTGACTTCCTGGTAACACCACTGCAGGTAGCTCGGGCTACGGCTGTTTTTGCTAACGGCGGCAATCTCGTCACGCCACACTTTGTCTTGGGGGATGACCAGCCGGTACAAAATATTCTTGAAGACGACATCGTAGACATTGTCCGTGACGGCATGCGGCAAACGATTACGGCTGGTAGCGCGCGTATGTTGCAATCGATTCCTGTTTCGGTTGCCGGAAAAACGGGAACAGCCCAGTGGTCGAGTACGAAAGACCCACACTCGTGGTTTACCGGTTTTGCGCCGTTCGAAGATCCTGAGATTGTGATCACTGTGCTAGTTGAGCAGGGCGGTGAGGAGACCTCGGCTTTGCCAATCACTCAAGACATTCTGAGGTGGTATTTTGCTAACCACGAGTAATTCCACAACTGATCCTATCGGTCCACTTATGGAACCACATCTCCGACGAACCTCGAGTACCTCCGTTCTCCTAGATATTATTTGGGAGACGCTTTGTCGACAACCCAGAAATACCAAAATTCCGAATGATTATATTCGTCGCGATGTGCTTGAGTATAGTTGGGTCACCGATCAACGGAGTGATCTTGATAAATATCTCAAACGTTTAAAAGATTTAGGTTATATAAAGATTATTCCCGATTCAGCTGGAGATAAATACATTCGCCTGACTCAGCTTGGGGTCGCGACTCTTGTGCGGCACTGTCTTGTCAGAAAGGCGAGGGTTAGTGGTAATGATGGGCACGATGTATCCATTTTGTCCTTCGACATACCAGAGAATCGAAGAAAGGATCGTTTGGCTCTCAGGAAACTCCTGAAGATTGCTCAATATACCAAGATTCATAAGAGCACTTGGGTGGGTAGCCCAAGGATTACTGACCATCTTTTGTACCTGATCCAACGACAGGGGTTAAGCTCGTATGTGCGTGTTTATTTGGGTCGTGAAAAGCGGTTCCATAACTGATCCTATCGGTCCACTTATGGAACCCAATAAATCGCTTGACGTGGCTAATTCGATCAGGCATCATCGCTTCTAAGCCCCTGACGCCGTTCAACGGCGTCTTGCTCGTTCAAGAGCGATTAAGCCACGTTTATGACCAATGGACCGACATACTTATCCTCCGCCGCTTTAGCCGAGCTCAAGAAAGAGCTTGTGCACCGGATTAAGGTCTTGCGACCGGAAATTGCCCAAAAAATTGGTGACGCAAAAGAGATGGGCGATCTCTCCGAAAATTTTGCCTATCACGAGGCCCGTGAACAGCAGGCTATGAACGAGACCCGGGTTATCGACATCCAAGACATGCTTGTGAATGCCGTTGTTGTCGACGAAAAAAAAGGTGGGCAGATTGGTGTAGGTTCTCGATTTTCGGCCCGCACAGGAAAGTTAGAACGCACTTTTGAGATTGTTGGTGAGAGTGAGGCTAACCCTATGGAAGGCAAGATCAGCAATGCCTCTCCAATCGGTAATGCTTTTTTGGGTCACTCGGTGGGTGATCACGTTCAGGTTGATGTTCCCTCAGGTAAAATGGAGTACGAAATTTTGTCTATCGAATAGTTGAGATTAAAAGAGCCTATGAATATGGGAGAACGTGAAGTACGTCTGGGCCGTTTACAATCGCTGGAGAAAAACGGTATCGACCCATACCCAAGTGAGGTGAAACGTACACATACTGTCGATCAGGTTTTGGCTGTTTTCGAGGCCCTTTTAGAGACTAAAGAGCAGGTTACGATCGTTGGTCGTGCTCGTGCCTTACGTAATATCGGCGCTCTAACATTTTTGCGGGTCGAGGACGGAACAGGCTTGATGCAAGCCGTTCTGAAGAAGGACGATTTAGGCGACGCCTACAAAATCTTCGCCGATCATGCTGACGTGGGTGACTTTTTTGAGGTCACCGGAACCGCCTTCGTAACCAAGACAGGTGAGAAATCAATTTTGGCATCGGGTGTTCGTTTCCTTGCGAAGGCCATCATGCCGTTGCCAGAAAAGTGGCACGGGCTTCAAGATATCGAGACCCGCTATCGACACCGCGAGCTCGATCTGATCTCCAATGCCGAGGTGAAGAGTAAGTTTGTGGTCCGTTCTAAGTTCCTGTCGGCTTTACGTCGCTTTCTGGATGAGCGCGGCTTTCTGGAGGTCGAGACCCCAATGTTGCAGCCAATCCCGGGCGGCGCTACGGCTCGACCATTCGTCACCCACCACAATGCGCTTGATGCCGATTTCTATCTTCGCATTGCCCCCGAGCTGTATCTAAAACGCTTAGTGGTCGGTGGCTTTGAGAAAATTTACGAAATTGGCCGCTGTTTCCGTAACGAAGGCATCGACTATTCTCACAATCCTGAATTTACGATGATCGAGATGTACCAAGCCTACGTGAACAAAGATGAGTACATCGATTTGATCGAGAACATGTTGCGCTACTCAATCGAGCAGGCACGAGGCAAGGAACCGGTCGAGGTCGAAGGCACGAAGATCGATTTCTTTAGTGCTTGGCCACGCGTCACTTTCCGTGATGCCATTAAGAACGCCAGCGGGTTGGATATCGATGAGTTGAAAACTCCTGAGGTGGTTATGGAAGCCGCCAAGACCAAGAATATTCGAGCCGACTGGAAGGGTTGCGTCGGGCTGGGTGACTACTACGACACATTGTATAAAGCCACGGCGCGACCGGGACTAGTTCAGCCAACCTGGGTTTTCGATTATCCGATCGACCTCAAACCTTTAGCTAAGCGTCACCCAGAAGATGCTACCAAGAGTGCTTCAGCTCAGCTCGTAGTTATGGGCGCTGAGATTGTGAACGCGTACTACCATGATTTGAACGACCCTGTGGATCAACGGCAGCGTCTTGAGGAGCAGCAGGCCTTACGTGACCAGGGTAGCCAAGAGGCCCAGTGGATGGACACCGATTTCTTGCAGGCACTTGAAACCGGTTTGCCACCGCTTGGCGGCATGGGACTCGGCATTGATCGCATCGCCGCTTTGATCACCGGTTCGCATAACCTTAAGGAGGTCATTCTCTTCCCGACCCTAAAACCTAAGAATCTTGGCACGGAAGGGGAGAGCGTATGACGAAGGTGTTCGTCTTTGGGACCTTTGATGGCCTTCATCCGGGTCATGAAGCCTTCCTGTCACAAGCCCGGACGCATGGTGACGAAGTTGTTGTTTGTGTGGCTCAGGATTCAGTGGTCGAGTTGTTGAAGAAGCATTCGCCACAATATTTGCTGCAAGCTCGGATCAAAGCGCTCAAAGATCTACCTGAAGTTTCCGATGCGATCGCAGGCGATCTCGAGCTTGGTTCGTACGCGGGGTTTCGAGTCGCTCGACCGGATATTGTGGCCTTTGGCTACGATCAAGCCGAATTAGAAGCAGACTTCAAAAGATTCCAACAGGCTACAGGTGACGAAACCCCGACAATTGTGCTAAAACCTTACCAACCAGATACGTATAAAAGCTCCCTGCTTCGGGGATGAGAACCTGTATGATCGATATCAAACTGCTGCGCGAAAATCCTCATTTTTTCCGTGACTCCGCCAAGGCAAAAAACATTGACATCGATGTTGAGCGTATTTTGGAGCTCGACCGCCGTGTGCGCTCTTTGAAGACCGAACTTGAGGGCATCAAGGCTCAAAAGAACGAGGCTTCCAAGGAGATCACCAAGGCCACGCCTGACCAGCGCAAGCTCGTGATTGAATCCATGCGTCACATCGATCGTCGCGCCGAGACACTTGAAGCGGAATATACCCCGTTAGCTGATGAGCTTGTCGATCTGATGTACAAGATCCCGAATCCATCTTTGCCTGACGTAAAGATCGGTAAGTCTGATGCTGAGAATGAGGTTGTCCGAGAAGTGGGGGATCGAACCGTTTTGAATTTCA
>JBBUCB010000040.1:0-1036 GCA_038058005.1 Patescibacteria group bacterium
GCCGCTGACACCATTGAGTTATTTAAACAAACCTTGGGGGATAGGGCTGAATTTGTGCTCCAAACGGAGATTTTGGGGACTGGCCACGCTGTTAAAGTAACCAAGGAAGCTTGTGGCGAGGCCAAGAACATTCTCGTTCTCTACGGCGATCACCCCTTTATTCCCGCCAGTGTCATGCATAAGCTTGTGCAATTGGGTAAACGACACCCTCAGGCGCTGGTCATGCTTACTGCTAAGGTGCCGAATTTTGAGGGCGAGTACGACGGTTTTAAGGCTTGGGGCCGTGTTTTGCGCGATCACGATGGTCGGGTGACCGCTTTGCGGGAAGTTAAGGACGCAACCGAGGCTGAACGGTCGATTCAGGAGCTCAACCCAGCCATCTATGTTTTTCCAGCTCCATGGGTTTGGGAAAATCTTGAACAGATTACCAATAAGAACGCGAGCGGCGAGTATTACCTGACCGATCTGGTCGAGCGAGCTCGCACTACGAAGTGCGAAATCGTCACCGAGACCGTCGATGCTCTCCAGGTTATCGGCATTAACACGCCCGACGAGCTAAAACGCGCCGAACACGCCTATATCAAATCCGTATGACATCTTTAGCACGGCCTCTGGAGGAGGTTTTGAGCGAACTGGGTATTTCTCCAAAGGACGTCACTGTTTACCTGACGTTGCTGCGTGAAGGCCCTGGTTCTGTTCGTCAGTTAGCCACCTCGACCGGGATTAACCGTGGCACGGTTTACGATACCTTGAAGCATCTTCAGACTCTTAAGCTCGTGCATTTTTATAATCGAGAGACCAAACAGTTCTTTGTGGCTGCTCCACCGGCTCGATTACAGGAGTTGGCTGGCGTTAGGGCAGCAGAGATCGCCAAGGCCTCACGTGACCTTACTCACGTTGTGGCGGAGCTCGAGGCGCTGTACGTGGCCGGCACGCAGCAGCCAGTGGCTCGGATGTACGAGGGCCCAGAAGGAGTCCGGGCTATTCTTGAAGACGTGCTCGACACGATGTCAAAATCAAAAGACCAGGAATACTT
>JBBUCB010000041.1:0-2517 GCA_038058005.1 Patescibacteria group bacterium
CGGATCGCTCGCTGGCGCAAGAAGCTCGTGTTCGATGCCCCAACGGGTCTCACCGAGCACTCGCTGTTCTCCTTCCTGAACGATGGTTCGGTAAGCGCAGCCGACGCCGAGTACGTTACCGGTTTCTCCGAGACCGATAGCGACACGCCCAATCCTTACCCGTTGCTCGCCGAAATCGAGCGACACGCATTAAGCTCGTAGTCACCCCCCCCGGACGCTCCAACTACGTCTGACTACGCCAAAGGCACGCCTTCCCGCAACTTGGGGAGGGCGGCCTTTTTCACATCTGGATACTTTTTGCTAAATGGTATTGTCCTAGGGCACGAGCCAGATTGTGGGCCGTACGGGTTGGGTAGCGTTTGTCATCAAATCTAAAGTAGTTGTCGTTTACCACGTCGATCAAAAATCTGGCAGACAACTCATAGGCAATTTGTTTGGCTACTTGCTTATGGTGTTCCGGATTGTCAGTTTGTGCGCTGAAACCTTGGCTGTAGCCTTTTTCGGCAGCTTGGAATATGGCATTATCAAAAACAGCTTCGGGATCGTCTTCGGCGGTTCGGTTACACCAAGAGCGCAGCGCGTCACCAACGTCGATAGCTCGTGGTTTCCAAATTAGGGTATCGAAGTCAATAATGCCAATGGCTTTTTGGTTTTCGTTGAACAACAGGTTGGTGATTTTTAGATCGCCGTGAATGACGTGAGTAGGAAGATCGGCGGAATCCAAAATAGTTTTCGGCGCTTCGATCAGGATGTTGTGAGCCAAATACTTGGCTTCGTCGGGGAGCCGGCCTTGCAGTTCTGTTAACTGGGACAAGACGTACGGGGTATCGTGAAAATGGGGAAGGCTGCCTTGCGGCTGGTAAGCAAGACCTTGAAGCGCTTGGTGCAGTGAACCGACGAGTCTACCGGCTTCCTCAGCCATAGCTTCATCTGCGACAGCTTCATGAACCCAGCCGTCAATCCAGGAATATAAGCGCCAACGTAAATTGTTGTGGTCACGCATGAAAAAATCACCACTCGTGGTTTTGATGAGTTTGGGTACGCGTAAGCCCTGTTGGATAAGAAAATTCGTGACCGTATACATATCCCCCAAGGTTTCATCAGGGAAAATAGTATGTAAACTCTGGAGGGCAAAAATCCCGTCGCTGTTAATGATTTTGAAAGTTTGATTAACCAATCCTGTACTGATCTGGCGGACAGACACAGGTCGAGAGATGGAGAAGCTATCTAAAATGTCATCTAACATATTCAATCTTCAACTACGGGTCTACGGAGCTGTTTGATGGTGCCACGCTTTCGTTTGCTATTCAACCTTTGAAGCTTGGTTATTCTGGGCGGGTTGGTGGGAATTCTAGGTGTTTGTGGGGCCAAGGCTTCGTTTATGAGCTCGTAAAGTAAGGTAATGGCACGGTCTCTATTCTGCGGTTGCGAACGTGCTTCGCTACTGTCTATAGCTATAAAACCTTCCTGGGTCAACCGGTTAGCCAGTTTGGCGGCCAAAATCTGCTTTTCCTCGTCAGAAAAGGCTACCGAAGACCATAGATGCCAGCGTAATTGCGCTTTGGTTGAGGTTTTGTTAACATTTTGGCCGCCAGGTCCGGAAGAACGGACAAAGTCGATTTCCAATTCGGATTCGGGAATGTGGTTCATAGACCTGGATCGCAACTTTTCACACCGTTCGTGAGGTAGTCATGCCCCTTTTTCCTGAGGTCGTGAAGTGCGGAAATTGCCGAACCAGGAATCTGGCGACGGCACGAGCCTGTAGCAGCTGCGGGCAGTTCCTCAAGATCGACGAAGACGGGGCGGTGACTCCAGAGCTGCCGCCCAAGATCCCTCGTCAAAGGAAGAAGAAGTCTGAACGTGATTTTGTGGCCAGTCGGGACCGTTAGGTTCCGTCAACGCTCCACTCTGACACGCCGTACGGGCGTGTCTTGCTTTTTAATGGTTACTCCTGATCTGCAGCGTTGTCGCTGTTGTGAGCGTTGATATCGTCCTCGTTAAAGCTGAAGTAAGAAACTCGTGTTTCGCCATTGTCATCCATGAACTCCATATAGAGTGGAGCTTCAATATCGCCTGAGGTGATGGTTCCGTAGGCATAACGGAGATCGTTATCAATGCCGCGGCCGGTCAGGTGAGCTTCCGTTGAAGAGGAAAACAAATCCGCGTTATCAGCCACGAAGGCTTCTAGCTCGGCGCGCGATTCGGCTGTCTGGAGTTCGCTGACTGCGAGCTCCACGGCGCCGTCGATGTCCTTAGCGGCCAGGTCTTCGATAAACTCTTTACCGACAATAAACGTTTCCGGTGTTTCCGTGAGGGTTTTAAACAGTGAGCTCACGGCTACGATCGCAATGACGAGACCGATAGCTAAGACCGCTAAAATGATTCCTGATTTTGACATACCGACGTAATGATGAATTTTACGTAGTGTATACGATTTTTATTGGAATACAAAACTTGTCTAGATATCGGGCGTTATTTATGCACCTGTCACCTAGGAATAGAGAACTAAGCTTGATA
>JBBUCB010000042.1:0-5036 GCA_038058005.1 Patescibacteria group bacterium
ACGTCCACAATTTCCTGAGCTCCGGCCTCCATGTCGCGAATGATAACAGTGCCGTCCAGAACCTCTTTTTGGCCAAGGATAATCGCGATGGTTGATTTCATCTTATCGGCAATTTCAAGCTGAGCTTTCAGGTTTCCCTTAGCAAAAGCTTCACCGACGTCTACGCCGGACTGACGGAACTTCTCGAAGATCTTCAAACCCTTACGGCGTGCAGCCTCACCGAGTTGGCAGAAGAACACGTCGGCAGTACGCTTGTTGTCAGGCATGGTGCCGGCGGCCTTCATGGCCAAGATCACGCGTTCGATGCCAATACCCGCACCCACCGCTCCGGTAGCCTCACGACCACCAAGCAAGGGGATCAGGCCGTCGTAACGTCCGCCACCACCAAGTGACAGCTGAGAACCGTTCTCGCCGATCGGATTAGCCGAGACGAGTTCGAATACAGTCTTGGTGTAGTAATCAAGTCCGCGCACCAAGAATGGATTCAATGTGTAAGGAACCTCAGCTTCATCCAAGTACTCAAGTACCTTCATGAAGTGCTGTTTGGTTTCGTCGTCCAAGTATTCGATAATTTGTGGAGCCCCAGCCTTCAATTCCTCCATGCCCTCTTCTTTAGAGTCAAGGAGACGCAAAGGGTTGCGCTGCAAACGGCGAACATCTGTCTCGGATAATTTCTTTACGTGACCTTTAAAGTATTTCGTCAGGTCAGCCACGTAGCTCTTACGTACAGCTGGAGTACCAAGTGAATTAATATTCACCATGGTGTCGACACCCAATTCTTTACAGAAGCCGTGAGCCATCAAAATGATCTGAGCATCAAGGACAGAATCGTCAGATCCCATCGCCTCAAGACCCAGTTGCCAGTGTTGACGATAACGACCAGCCTGAGGTCGCTCGTGGCGAAACATGGGCTCCATGTACCATAACTTCACCGGCTGAGGCTGGTTCAACATGCCGTGCTCGATATAGGCACGGGCTACTGATGCAGTGCCCTCTGGACGCAGCGTCATCTTCACGCCGCCCTGATCTACAAAAGTAAACATCTCCTTCTCCACGATATCGGTCTCTTTGCCGACTCCGCGCTCAAACAAAGACGTGGCTTCAAGGGCCGGTAAGCGAATACGGCCAAAACCGTAGGCCCGGGTCAGGCTACGGGCAGTGTCTTCGATCTTTTCCCAAGAGGCTTGCTCATCAGGCAAAATATCACGAAAACCACGCAGGGTTTCTAATGATTTGGACTTTTTGGCGGGTTTAGCAACAGTCTCGACCTTAGGCTTAACAGACATAACAATAGCTAAGTTACTTGACGTCTTGATACATCAAAGACGTGAAACAAGCAACCTTTTAGGCTGCTTGGGTGTCTAGAAAAGATTACTCGTTGTACTCCGGAACATCGAATGATCCGATCTTCTCAAGCGGTAAACCTCGGATCCAGACGCGGCCAATAAAATTCTCAAATGGCACCGGCCCAAAAGCTCGACTGTCAAAACTTGCGTCGCGATTATCGCCCATGAGGTAATACTCGCCCTCAGCCAATGTCTCACTGTCCCGTCCCGGGGTATTATCCTCAATGTACTCTTCAGAGAGCATGAATCCGTTCGGGTAGGCTTCGTTATAAATGGTGATCTTGCCGTCGTTGACCTCGACTGTCTCGCCTGGCAAACCAATCACGCGTTTAATGTAAAATTGCTTCTCGGCGCTTGAGGGCGGATGAAAAACCACAATTTCCCCGCGGACAGGTTCACGGAAATGAAAGGTGAGCTCATCGATAATCAGGTATTCCCCATCTTCAAAGTTTGGCTCCATCGAAACGCCGGCGACCACGAATGGCTGGACCAAGAAATAACGAACCGGCAAAATGATCGCCATCGCTAGAGCAGCAATTTGGACAATCTCGAGCACAAACGTCGCCACGGCGCCCAAGGTTGGCCCAAATAAACGCTCCATGAACGAGGTGGTGGTCTCCCCTTTTTTACGGTCAAAAAAAGCCATAGGTGTCCCAGATATTACCACGAGTCGAGCCATTCGTCCAAGGACAAAGCTGTCATGCCTGGAGCGCAACAGCTTTGCGCTCGAAAATAGCTTATGGGGCCGGGGTGGTGACCGGAGTCTGGACGCCATCATTCAACAACCCTGCATCGATCGGCGTAGGGTCAACAGGTGTAGCCCTGCCGGCCTCAAGGTTAGCAATACTCTCCTCAACCACGGCATTATCAGGATTGAGTCTCTGGACTCGTCGTAGCAACGCCAGAGCGGCATCACTATCATCCTGGTTAGCTTTAATGGCCGCCAGATACCACATGGCGTTGCTGTACTCAGGATAAATAATTAGGATACGTTCTAGCTCAGCCTCAGCTTCGTCGACCTGCTCCATTTTGAGATAGATGACCGCCAACTGAAAACCTAGACCGACATCATTCGGTTGAACCTGGGTGAGAGCCTGTAAGCGCTCGGCAGCAGCTTCGAGGTTGCCCTGACGTTCATAGGCGGCCGCCAGGTAATAACGGGCCGGGGCGTAATCAGGTTTTAGGCGGATAGCCGTTTCGAAATTCTCAACCGCAATCCGTAAGTTCTCAGTTTCGTTGCTAGCAGCCGTGGCCTTAACCTCGGCATCAACATCTTCAAGATCCTGGATTTCCTGGGCGCGATCAGCCACCGCCAGGTAAACGCGGCCGAGGTCCGTCTGATAAGCAACGTTATTCGGCTCAAATTCCAAAGCCTTGAGGTACATGCTGGCGGCGTAGTTCTGGGCATCCTGAATAAACGGCATGAGTTCACGGTAAATTAAACCGTTGACAGCCCAATTCACACTGTCGTTTTCTCCAAGCCCAGCCGCGCGTGCGGCTGCTTGGATTGAAGCGTTTGCTACTTCAGCCAGCTTCTGTTTATCCTCAGCTCCAAAGTCATCATCCTCAACGCCTTCGCTGATTACTACGCCGGCCTGAGCCAGATATGCCGTAGCTAGGTTGCGCTCGTAGACCGCATTTGAGGAATCACGTTCAACCGCCTTTCTCATCTGGTCCACCAGCTCTTGAGCGGTGGCACCCTGGGCATCCCATCGGGCTGCTCTAGCAAAAGCCATCTCGGCGGTGTGGCGGGACAACATAGCAAACATGGTCAGGAACCCAACCACCACAAGCAGCGCCAAGCCGCTAGTAGCTGCAAGAGCTGCGCGGGGAGCATCGGCGAAATCCAGTCTGCGGGCTTTAGTCACCGCTTCGGCGACCAACAAACCGCTCAGGCCCCAGAATAAAATGGTAAGAGCCATGTTGGCCGGAGTCAGCAACTGGAAAACTAACAACGACAACCAGCCCGCTAAAAGCGCATAGTTCACGCGCCACTCCGTCTCTTGGCGGGCGCGAATGATTCGTCCCAGGCCAAACGCAGCGATCACGAGCACTAGTGCCAACCAACTCCCAAGTCCGACCACGCCATTCGTGGCGAGCACGGTGAGAGGATGAATTTGCGCACGATCAAAACGTGTGTTCCAGAAAATTGTGGTATTCACTTCAACCGGACGGTAACGGGCGTAGTCGAGATCAAACGATCCAGGACCAGATCCAAAGAACAGTGTCAGCGTGCTTTGCTGCAAAGTCTGACTGGCGATATCCCGGCTTGAATCAATCGAGGGAGAAATCACAACCGGGATCTGCAATTTGAGCGGAGTTTTGATGAATAAGAAAATTACCGCTACGGCAAAAAGCACAGCCGGGACCGCTAAACGACGTATGTTCGGAAAGTGACTCGGCTCCAAGAACGATAAAAACAAAAGCGCTGCTAAGCCCGCCATGAAGGCGGCCCACAGCGTCCAAAAATCAATGGCTACGAGTAGCAGAACCGTGACAAAGGTGACAAAACCCACCAACATTCGGATCAATACGCCGGTGGTGCCACTTGGGATAATAGAGTTTTCGTCATCGCTATCGACCAGGAAGAAACCTAGGCCAACCAGAGCAATTGGAACTAACCACGACACCAGGGCATTGATATTGCCCACGGTATTAAAGCCCGACGAACGCGTGAACGCGAAGGGAAGCATATGAACCCCCACCAGCGATAACAGGGTCAGCAAACCTACAAGACTAGAGGATAACAAGAGCGCAAATAGCGCTTGCCTAGCCAGACGCGCATCGCTGCCGTTCACAAGCACGTAGAACAAAGTCAACCCGGCTGCAGCTGTCAGAAAACTCGTGTATTCTTGACCACCGTATCCAAGCCAAGACTCAATGCCTGCCAGCGATAAGATTGTTGAAACTAAAATTGCCGCTAAAAACACGAGGGGTACAATGTTGATCAATAAACCGCCACGCAAACTGACTCTGCGCTCAGCCACCATGTTGCCGAGGAGTCCGATGGCCGCTAAAAAAACCGCTACCACCAACACAACCTGCTTATTCATTTCCAACGCCTCGGTAGTAAACGGCGCAAACACGAGTGGTGTCAGAAAAAAGAGGGCTAAAATACTCCAGCGCATAAGGCTACGCAGGGGCTTGGCAAACCTTTCAAAGGATACGGACGCAGCACTAGGCATAGGCAGGTATAAGTTGTGAAAATCATAACATGCCGTTCCCTGACTGAACAGAAAACCCATGTCTGTCTACTCTTGGCGAAAGCCCTTCTTTGCGCTATACTCACCTTGGATGGTGCGCCGATTGTGCGCATTTTGTTTTCTCTATGCAGGATCCAGATTCAGTCGATTTCCTCAAGCCGCACCATGAGGAACCGTCTAAGCCCCTGCTGTCTCCCCCGACGAAAAGGTCAGGTGAGGCAGACCTTTCGCGTTCGTCCAAACGACGTCTGTCAATTCGCTCAAAACTCGTCCTCTTTGGCTTAGCGATTTTTGTCACCGGTGGTTTTCTGCTCTCGATTGGGATTAATAACACCAACATCTCAGAACCAAATCAAAACCTGTCTTTCCTGTCCTCGCTTAAGCGTCTGGTTGTCTCTGGAGATAAAGCCGTGGCCGGCCAAGACGACGATCGCATCAATTTTCTTCTTTTAGGCGTTGGCGGCGCGGGTCATGATGGCGCTGAGCT
>JBBUCB010000042.1:5136-7751 GCA_038058005.1 Patescibacteria group bacterium
CTGTCACTCGGGGTACTTTTAAATCCCGCCAAACTCAACCGTATCCTTGGCACCATCCAAGACAACGTCCAAACCAACCTAACGCTCTGGGAAATGATGCGGTTCGTAAAGTACATTCCCGATATCTCGAGTGAGAACATCGCCATGCACGTACTCGACAATCGCGGTGGTCTACTTTATGACGCCAACTACAACGGCGCGTACGTTCTCCTGCCTTACGAAGAGGATTGGAGTGAACTTCACGCGGTAGCCGACAACATCTTTGAGAAATCACCCAATGATCCGACATTTACAACTGCCAGTCCAGAAAACAACTCATCGCTGAACGTCAGCGTCGAAATTCAGAACGGAACAGCCATCACTGGGCTTGCCTCTCAGACCGCGCAACTGCTTGAGGGCTCTGGTTTTACTGTCACCACAATTGGCAATGCCGTAAACCGCGAATCGCCCAAAACGATCATTTACGACCTAACCGACGGCGAAAAAGATGAGGAACTGGCAGCCCTGAAGGAGTACCTCTCGGCAGATGTTTATATGTCTACCAAGGGCTATTTAGCTGCCGATGCTGTAGTTCCTGACGAAGTCCTGGCTACCACCCCCGGAATTGGCTTGATAACTAGCACCTCAGACATTGACTTTTTGATCATTTTAGGCCAAGATTCAACAAATCTCGTATTACGTTAAGTCGAGTCGACCAGAGTTTTTATGCAATCAGCTCCTAAAGCCGTTTTAATCGGCCGAAGTAACGTCGGTAAATCTTCGCTTTTCAACAAATTAGTTGAGGAGCAAAAGTCCCTCGTGTCTCACATCGCCGGCACCACCCGCGATCGTTTTGAGGCTGACTGTGTCTGGCGCGGCAAGATTATTCGCGTGGTCGACACCGGTGGTTTAGACGTTGACCAAAGCAATGAAATCGAAAAGAACGTAGTCGAACAAGCCAATATCGCCATCACCCAAGCCGACATCATCTTGTTTTTGGTAGACGTAAACGTGGGCCCGTTGGCTGATGACCTCGATATCGCTCGTAAGCTCTTGAAGAGCGGCAAGCCAGTAATTGCCGTTGGTAACAAGGCTGACAACGGTGAATTGCGCCGCCGAGCCGAAAGCGATGAATGGAAGTCCTGGCCCTTGAATCGTCCTTTCGCTATCTCCGCCAAGCAGGGTGTAGGCGTAGGCGATCTTTTAGACGAAGTAACCAACGTTTTAACGAAGGTCGGCAAACCGCCTGCAGATGTGACGGAGATTCTCCCCATGCGTATCTGTGTCTTGGGTGAACCAAACGTCGGCAAGTCGACGCTGCTGAATGCTGTACTCGGACAAAAACGTTTTATCACTGCCCCCGTCCCCCACACCACCCGTGAGCCAAACGACGCACTCTTTGAACACGAAGGTCAAACGTATCAGTTCATCGATACCGCCGGAGTTCGCAAGCAAGCAAGCCGACGCAAGTCTGGAACCTTGCTTGAAAAAATCGGGGTGGATAAAACCCTCGATACCGTCAGCCGTGCCGACGTGGCCTTGTTCGTGCTCGACATGACCAAAGAGATTAGCACCCAAGAACGTCACTTGGCTGGAGTTTTGCAGGATTCTAAGGTCAGCGTCATTATCATTGCCAACAAGTGGGACCTGGTTCCGAACAAAACGACCACCACGGTCAATGATTACGAGGCAATCATCCGTGGCTTCATGCCTCAATTGAAGTACGCTCCAATTTTGTTTACGTCTGCGCTTACTGGTCAACGAGCTCAAGATATCTTCAAGCTCATTAGTACTGTCTTCCAATCACGTTTTACCCAGCTGTCTACCGATGAAGCCCGTCAGTTCATGAGCAAAGCTATTGTTCGCCATAAGCCAACTCGTGGTAAGGGCGTGAAGAGTCCGAAGATCACGTCGTTCTACCAGTCGCACATCAATCCCCCGATCTTCACTCTGGCCGTGAACCTGTCCCGCACGGATTCGTTGGCAACTGCCTACGTTCGCTTCCTCGAAAACATTCTCCGTGAACAATACGACTTCACGGGTACGCCAATTCGGATTAAAATTGAAGTGGAGCGTAAATCTCACACCACTTACAAATAAGAACGTATGAGTTTGTTGATTGTCGGTTTGGGGAATCCTGGAAAGGAGTACATCAACACTCGCCACAACGCTGGTTTTTTGGCTCTCGATGCTCTAGCCGAGGCTTTGCAGGAAAAATGGAAGCTCAACAAAACCGCCAAGGCTGAAGTTATCGAAACGCGTTACTTCGACAAGAAGATTATCCTCGCCAAACCGCAGACCTTCATGAACTTATCCGGCCACAGCGTGGCTAGTCTTGTGGGTAAGTATCAAGTTAACCCCCAGGATGTGTGGATAGTTTCTGACGACGCCGTACTCCCTCTTGGGACCTTACGAGTTCGCACGGGGGGCAGCGCCGGCGGACACAACGGCTTGAAGTCAATTATCGAAAAACTTAAGCGCGAAGATTTTGTCCGTTTCCGAATCGGCGTCAATGAACCACCAGCCAATATTCCTCTCGAGAACTATGTCGTGCAGAAGTTCTCTAAGAGCGAACTCAAGAAGCTCGCAACAGTTATCGAGAAAACTCGAGAAATCATTTTAAAAAGCATCGCCGA
>JBBUCB010000043.1:0-2096 GCA_038058005.1 Patescibacteria group bacterium
CCGATCATGATCGCTATGGATATGTGGGAACACGCTTTCATGGTTGACTACGTCCCGGCTCAAAAAGGCGACTACGTAGCCGCCTTCTTGAACAATCTCAACTGGTCGAAAATTGAAGAACGATTCGTTAGCTAGGCGTTCAATCTCTTCAAATCCTCAGCTTCAGCCCGAACATACGCGGCCAGGAAAACCCCGATCGAATGAACATCTTCATCAGATGCAGAAACCAGCGCCTCAGTCATGAGGCGCTGTTGTTTTGGGGTCAAAAAATCGACCGTCCGTAAAAGTGTAGCTACAGCATCACGTTCAGTCATAAATTACTTGGCAAAAGTTTCAAGAGCAGCAGCTACTTCTGGGGTGTGTACGGCCTGATCGCGACCACGCCAAATCTTTTTGACTTTTTCAACACCAGTCCCCATACGTTTCTTATCAGGTATAAGTTGTAAGATAGATGCAAGGGAATGCGTTGATGCCGTCCCTAGAGTCGGTACTTCTCCCGCTTCAGAAAGAATATTCACCCAAAACGGTACGTCCGGAGTCGTATTAAGCAAGCTTATCTCAAATTTAATCGCGATCAGCTTGGCCGCATGGGCACTCCAAGACAGCACCTCGCCTACACCCATGCCCAGATCGGCACCGCTGATGCCTGCATTTACAACAGTTCTAAGAAAAGCTTCCGCGCCTTTGCAAACCACTGGATCGCGAGTGATTTCCATTAAACGTCGAATCCGCTCCATCACCAAAACAGCCTCTGCGACTTCTTGATTCTTCTCGTCCTCGACTCCCCCAGCCAATTCAGGATTTTCGTACTTCATATGGGCAAAGTATAGCAAGTCATCCTCCAAACAGAAACTTTTACTCGGGGTTAAGCATGCCAGTATTTGGTTGACAAAATGGCCAAAAGCGTGTAATCTGCTGAGTTGCGTTCCCCTCTGAACGCACAGGAGATCGAAAATGGAGGTGTTCCCACCGTGGTTCGTGCGCGGCATTGAGGTCATGAAGGACCTCGTTAACAGTGGTACCCTTGTCAGGGACTGGATCGAGGGCTGGATCCTGAATCACCAGTGCTGCTACAGCTTCCTGCTGGCCTGTGCAGCCGTCATGCTCGGCTTCATCGCCGGCTATGCCACCTACCACCTCACCCTCAACACGTAGTGGAGGCCGCGTGACTACACCTCGTCCTCAAAGGAGAGTACAGCGATCGTCAGTCCACTTCTTCGACTACCTCTGGGTGGTCGGGGCACCCGTCAGCGCTACGCTCGTCGGAGTCCTCGTCGGCTTCGTGGGCGTCACCATCCCGCCGACCCTCCCAGAGGTGGTAGCGATGTACTGCCTGCTGATCCTCTTCCTGAACATGGGGGGAGGCTACGCCTGGGCCAGCTACGATTGCAGTTCGTCGCTGCAGCTCTACTTCATCGTCTCCGCAATCAGCGCCCTGGCGTTCGCCGGAGCAACCTGGTTGCAAGGCGGTCCCTATCTCGTAGGCACTGCTGGAGCGGGATTCATCTTTGGCCTGGTAGCCAAGAAGGGTCGAGATGAATTCTAATCACCTGAGCCACTCAGTGCTCACCGCGCCGCAACCGATAACTTCGGGAGCGGCGATTCTGTTTTTATGGGGACAATGTATACTAAGCGCATATGTCTATTCCCATGCTCATTGTGTATACGCTCGTAGTCCTAACTTTCTCATGGCTCCTTTTTAACGTCGGCCGAGCCATGCTGGGAACCCAGTCCATGCGCGCTTCACTTGAGCGCTATCAGAAAAACCCCAAGCAAGCCTCATGGGTAGAAAAATACTTCTACGGCTGGGCCTTCCCTTGGCAAGCCGGACTCATGAAACGCATGACGGCCGGAACTGGCGATAGCTTTATGACTGTTTGGCTGAAGTTGAGCGGCCTACTCTTCATCATTTTCGCGATTGCTTTTGCGGTTGGCGTGCTCGTAATGTGGTACATGAACCTTATTCAGGCTTGACCAAAACAGCTTTTTTAGTTATTATTCCGCGGCCAAGTTCATATTTGGCCTCATCGTCTATCGGTTAGGACACGGGCTTTTCAAGCCTGTAAGCCGGGTTCGACTCCCGGTGAGGTCACCAA
>JBBUCB010000044.1:0-5364 GCA_038058005.1 Patescibacteria group bacterium
CAACTATTCACAATCGCTTCGGCCGTCAGTTCTTCGCGTGTGTCATAGCGCATGGCGAGCGGGCCGTCGTTTTGAAACGAGAAACCGCGTTCGGCTGCGTAGACGTGGACCGATGAGAAGCCGAGATCGAGTAAGATCCCGGCTACCTGCACGCCCAGCGAATTCATGGTCGAAAAAGAACTATGAACGTACTGCACCCTGTCCCCGTACTTGGCGAGGTTTTGCTTAGCGGTCTCGAGATTACGGTCATCGCGATCAATACCGATCAAGATGCCATCGGGCGCGGTGCGATCAAGAATGAGCGCAGCGTGTCCGCCTAATCCGAGCGTGCCATCGATAATCGTCTTCCCCGCTGTGAGGTTGAGTCCATCGATAACTTCGGTTGCGAGTACCGGGATGTGAGCCTGCATAACCGTCACCATCAACGATGAGCTTAAATACCCATCGCCCCCAGTTGCTCCGCAATCGCTGTTGAGTCCTCCTCAGCCTTTTTGGCATATGCCACCCAGGCTGCCTTGTCCCAAATTTCCAATCGGTTTTGTAAACCGACCATCACCACGTCTTTCTTGAGACCGGCGTACTGACGCAGGTACTCAGGAATGATGAATCTTCCTTGCTTATCCAAACGCGTGTCCATGGCACCCGCAAGCATGAGTCGGGCGAAGGCACGTGAATTAGCTTGTCCCAAGGGTAAGCCGCCGAGCTTATCGGCCAGCTTCCCCCACTCTTCCAAAGGGAGCAAGAAGAGTGAAGTGTCGAGACCCCGCGTCACAACCGCCCCAATTGCTAGGGCCTCGCGAAACTTCACCGGGACGGCAAGCCGTCCCTTATCGTCGATGGTGATGTTGTATTCGCCAATGAACATGGCAGTTGCGATTTACCACGCTACGAAAGATGCACGGCCAAAGCGAAGGCGCATCTTTCATAACGAGGGGAAGTTTCCCGAGATCGGGGGCGTTCTCTGCCTAGATAGCAGGATACGCGGCACACCCCACAATGTGCCTTACCGCCCCACTATACACCACCAACCTCCCCTTTTACAACCCTGGACCCCCATTTGGGGATAAGTAAACCTGTTTTGTGGCAACAGCGAGTAATCTTAAAGAACTGTACAAATTCCAGTAAAGGTGCTACCATCATTGCCGCTCCAATCCGAGAGCGCGCGTAACAACATTCCACGGAAAGCCCACTTGCCCCAATCGCGGATTGACCCCTTCCGCCTCGCCTGTGCCCTGGTCGTCCTCATGACGATCGGAGTACCGATGCTCATCTACTTCATCTCCTCGCGGCAGGTTCACAACGACCTGGCCGGCTACGGCGAACCCTACAAGCCGCCGGCTGAGGGCCAGGGTCTCGCCGTGCTGCGAGCCCAGGCCAACGTGCAGATCGCCGTGAAGAAGGTCGAACAGCACCGACTCGAGGAAGCCAAGAAGCCGATCAAGACCCCTGAGCGCGAGACCGATCCCAGCGTGGCCTCCGTCGACGACGAAGCCCACGACAAGGAGCTCGCACGCATCCTGGAAGATCGCCTCTTCCGCCTGAAGGCCGAGGGGCGTCTCCCCTCGTCCGAACCGCCAACCACCGACCCGTTCGGCAACCCGTACCCCGAGGATCAGGACGACGTCCCGTTCGATCCGTGTGCGACCCACCCGAAGCCCGACTTCACGTCGACCGACATGCAGAGTCTGTGCGCGGACCACGAGGTCAGCATCACCGAGTGCTTCGCCTTCCTCGAAACGAGCTGGAAACTCGGCAACGAGGACATCCATGTCGACTTCCAACTCCCCGAGGGCTGTCGACCCTAGGCAACCCCACTTCGTGTCGCCGCGCGACATGAAACGTCGAGAGCCCCGTCCGCATTCGTGCGACGGGGCCCTTTTCTATACAAACTAAAGAGCCCCACCGCGTAACGGTTGGGGCCCAGTCTGTGCTCACGGGAACGATCCCGCTAGCGCCGCAATCGTGCGCCGCGCAGCTTGTAGCGCAGATCGTCTCCGCGTCCCTGTCTGACCAGGGTCTCCTCCCCCGCTACTAGCGGTAGGTGGGAACGGAGGTGATACACGTAGTTCATGATCGTCATCAGGCGCAGCCCGGTGGACGAACGGATACCTCTGATGTCACAGGTCCCCTGCGCCAAGCAGCGCAGCAGCGACCAGTGGCTGCCCTCGAAACGAACCGTGACGTCCTGTCCGTCCACGCGGAAGCGGGCTTCGCCTGCCCGCTCTGGATCAGCACGATCGGGAACGATCAGGATTGGACGATCATCCATCCTGCCGTCAGCGTTGCGACGAACGGCAGTGTTCTTGCTCATGCCCACGAGAACCTCCAGATGCGAGTTTAGAACACATCTTTCTACCACAAATTCGACTATTTGTCAACTAATTTAGTGCCCCTTCGGCGCTGAGGAATGCCTGATCGCTTGCCTCGCAAAACGCGATGATATGCACCAGCAAAACGGTGAGCCTCATCACGGACTTTTTGGAACACTTCTTTGAAAGCACTGGCCACGCGACGGAGCTCAGCATTACTTTTATCGAATACTAGGCGATCTTGCTTGCGATCGAAGCCCTTAGCGATACCAACCACGGGAATGTCGAGCTTCAGCTCACGCAATACTTGTTCGACACGGTTGACCTGACCTTCGCCCCCGTCGATAACAAGCAAATCGGGCAAGGGCCAAGTGTCTTTTTGCTGCTCGGGGCTCGGAAGATGAGCTAAACGTCGGCGCAGCACCTCTTCCATGGCTCCAACATCATTAGCGCCTTCAAAGCCTTTGATGCGGAATTTTCGATATTCGTTTTTGCTTGGCTTGCCACCTTCAAACACCACCATCGAAGCGACGTTCGACGTACCGGAGATGTTGGCGATGTCGTAGGCTTCGATGCGACCCAGAGCATTGATGTGACCCGCCGCTGGCTCAGGCACGTCATGATTGAACTCCTCTTTCATGAGCAGGCCGATGTCCTGGATATGTTCGAGCGCAAAGACGCGATCGCGGAGCTTGGCCGCGGCCTCGTAAGATTTTTTTCGCGCGGCCGCGGCCATCTCGCGCTTGAGCTGGCGCAAGAGCCGATCCTTCTTGCCCTCGAAAAAAAGCATGAGCTTTTTGATATTGCGACGATAGTTGCGTTTATCGATTGCGCCCGAGCACACGCCCGGGCATTTGCCGATCTGGGCATCGAAACATGGGCGCGTCGAGCCGGTGACGCTCGGCGGGTTGCAGGTTGACCACGGAATCGTACGACGAACAAGGTCGAGGGCCATGCGCAGTTGGCGACCGCTGAGATACGGCCCGTAAACGGCCAAGAATTTGCGACGAGCTTTCAAGGACAGTGATCGTGAAAACGGCTGGATGCCGATACGCTCAAGATCGAGACCTCGCATCAAAACTGGCTTCGGGAAATCTTCGTTCGTGAGACAGAGATAAATAAAACTCTTATCGTCACGTCCAAGAATATTGTACGGCGGCCTATGAGTACGGATCTGGTTAGCTTCGAGCACGAGGGCCTCGATGACCGTCGGCACTTGCGTGTACTTGATTTCGACAATCTTGCTTACGAGCTCAGCGGTGCGCGGGTGTTTACCGTTTCCCACGAAATACGAGCCAATGCGCTTCTTCAAACTCGTCGCCTTGCCGACATACATCAACTTACCGGCGACATCGTAATAGAAATACACTCCCGGGGCATCTGGGAGCTCGTTATTCTGAAGTTTAATCCCCGGGGCGATCATAGAAGTAATTTAGCTAAACGCTCCCCATAACTCTGTCGATTCAATGCGAAAGTATCAAGTAAACGCACTCGACGTATGGCATTGCTTCGTACTGCCAGATTACCATTCATATACCCCTTTACTGACCAAAGAGAGAACAGAGCGCATCTAAACCCTGTCTCAAAAGCTAAACGACACTCAAGAGGAGTCAAGGAATTACTTGTTTTCCGATAAGCCGCCACAAAAACCTCGACCGATGGCCAATTAAGATCGCTCGAAGTTCGTCGGCAGTTGAACATAATCGAACGCACAAGCTCGTAACTCAACCAATGCCAACCCGCTTTTTCCCAATCGAGAACTCCAGAAATAACCTGACCTGTAAACACAAGGTTATTGACGTGATAATCCCCATGAACAAATTGCATGGGAAGATCCGCAAAAGGTTTAGTCGACCACTCACCACCCTGAACGATTCGCTCATACACATCGAGATTGCTATTTATCTCTTGCCGCAAAGCGATCGGGCGAGACCGCAAGAGCAAACGAAGATCTTTAATTTCCTGCAAAAATACCTCGGGATCCCACTTAACCAACTTATCGTAAGATGGCCTATCATCTCGAGACACGAATGAGGTTAGAGCAAAATCAATTCTTCCAAGCATAGCGCCCATACTCTCAAGGCGGCTACGTGTGTTACGAAATCGTGAAGGGTGCTCACCATCGAGAAACGTATAAAGAGCCAAGTTGTAACCATTATGCTTGTCTTGAGCTAACGGCGTAGGTGTCGGGATGTTCAGACTCTGACAATGTCTCATGAGACGATGCACCTCCTCGAGTCCCACCAGATCGATATCTTTTCGGTAAACTTTGAGCAGAAACTTCTTGTCCTTCGCAGTCACAAGTACGTTCTGATTTAAATGACCGCCACGTAAGTGTCTCAACGAAAAATCCTTTCCAACCAAGGTCTGGTCTAAAAATGCTCGTAAACCTTGATCGTCAAGAAATCTTAACATAAGACGAAAAGAGCATCAGGCAAGGACTGATCGAGAATTTTGATTTGCTCGGGCATCATAGACAAAGTCCAGTCTAACAAATCTCGTGAATTTATAAAGGACAGAGCAGCCGGAGCCGCCCTGTCCCGTGTTGACGCATGTTCAGGCCTGGTCCTCTTCCGTGATCCTATCCCACGCGTCGACCTTGAGGCCGTTGATCCGTTTGCACAGCTTCGGGTTCTTGTCCAGCAGACGGCCAAAGTCGCCTGACGACTTCTTGGCGAGCTGGTACACCACCCAGGAGTAGATCAGGGGCTGACCCTGTCTGAAGAACCGCTTGGACATAGCCTCGAACTCGTGTTGACCCAACACGAAGATCGCGGCTGCACGCACAAGCTCCGGCTGGTCGCTGTCGTTGCAAAGTTCGCGTGCGACAGTCAGATCGCCCTGTTCGACCAGGGCGTACATGATGCTCACGAAGCCGTTCAGAGCGAGCTCAGGAATCTGGAACAGGCTGATCAGCTCATCCTTCGTGAGCGTTTGAAGCTGTGAGCTGACCGTGACGCCAGAGGGTAGCGTGCTATGGTTGAGGCACGCGCGGAAGGCCTGAGGCCACCAGCCCTGACCGTCCTTGATGATCATCCCGTATGGCACCTTGTTC
>JBBUCB010000044.1:5374-6503 GCA_038058005.1 Patescibacteria group bacterium
GTCAACCCCGGCAGAGACTCGAGCTGGTCCCGCGCCAAGTGCGCGGTCAGCTTTTTCACTCGCCCACCTTCGATGAAGGTCTGCAGGTAGACCACCTCACCGACCTGGCCGAGAACCACCGCTGTCTGATCTGCCTTGACCATGTCCTTGCTCGGGTTGAGCACGACCACGTCATCCGTCTTGAAGCCGAACTCCGCGTGCAGATCATCTTCCGTCTTCTCGTTCATGGAACCTCCCGGCCACATGGAACATGAGGAAAATGCTTTTGTCAAAGACTCATCTGCGTGAATTGTAGCTTTGACAAAAGCAGCTATTTTTGCTAGCCTCGTTGGTCGCGTCTGTAGCCTTCGGGAATCATCATCTCGCCAGCACAGGAGAGACCTCATGTCCGAACATGTTGCAAGGGCAAAGTTTCAGCTCGAAGTCGACACCAAGCTCATGTCAGCAATAGATGTCATCGCCGACACCAACTCCCAGACGCGAGCCGAGTTCATCCGACGCGCGTGCCGTCTCCTGGTTTTTCTGGAAACGGAGGTGGATCCCTCGGAGGGCATCACCGTGAAACGAAAAGATGGTCGCACGCAGGTCATCATGCCCGGTATCTAGCCCTTGGGTACGGGACGAGAGGAAATCTGGCGCTCTGCGGTATACCGCGGGGCGCTTGTCTTTTTACGCTCTAAAACGAACAGCTGCGCTATGTCTTAAGTACGTAAGGCCGCAAGTATTTACCGGTATGACTATTTGCCTTTCTGGCGATATCCTCGGGGGTTCCGACGGCTACCACCGTGCCTCCCCCATCTCCGCCCTCAGGGCCCATATCGATGAGCCAATCAGCAGTCTTAATCACGTCGAGGTTGTGTTCGATGATGATCATGGAGTTGCCTTTGTCGACAAGTTTGTGGAGCACCTCAAGCAGTTGCTTCACATCATCAAAGTGCAAGCCGGTGGTCGGTTCATCGAGCAAATAGAGCGTGCGACCGGTCTGACGTTTTGAGAGCTCGGAAGCGAGCTTGATACGTTGGGCCTCACCACCCGAGAGCGTCGTGGCCGACTGCCCGAGCGTGATGTAGGACAATCCGACTTCGTTCATGGCTTTGAGCTTATCGTGGATCTCCGGAATATCTTTAAA
>JBBUCB010000044.1:6603-10889 GCA_038058005.1 Patescibacteria group bacterium
GGGTTTGAACGCGAGGTTCGACCGATGGCGCCCTGGTCGATCAAGATAGCTTTGTCGAGATACTCAAGACCAAGCACGGCCTTGTGTTTACCTGGATCGTTCTTGCCGCCATAAAGTTTCTGCGAGATCGCCTTGTACATGACGTCGTAAGCCAAGGTCGATTTACCCGAGCCCGAGACACCCGTGACACACACGAATTTACGTAAAGGAAAATCAACGTCAACGTTTTTTAAGTTGTTTTCGGTAGCGCCACGAACCTTGATGGCTCCGGCTTCTTTCACGCGACGTTCCTCTGGCACGTCGATCTTGAGGTCGCCTCGAAGATAGGCGGCCGTACGGGATTTCTTATCTTTAAAAATCTCCGGTGTTGAACCCGCGGCAACCACGTGTCCACCATGGACGCCCGCTCCTGGGCCAATCTCGACCATGTAATCCGAACGGCGAATCGTGTCCTCGTCGTGCTCAACTACGAGGACCGTATTGCCGAGATCGCGGAGATTTTCGAGTGTTTCGATCAGGCGTTCGTTATCGCGCTGATGCAAACCGATCGTCGGCTCGTCGAGCACATACATCGCTCCTACGAGGTGAGAGCCGATCTGTGAAGCCAAACGAATACGTTGGGCTTCACCGCCAGATAGAGTTCCCGCAGTGCGATTAAGCGTGAGATAGTGAAGACCAACGTCGAGCATGAAGCCCAGACGATTGCTGATCTCTTTTAAGATTGTGGCCGCGATTTCTTTTTGACGATCAGTAATCTCGAGCTCGAGTAAGAAAGTTATCGACTCGTCCACCGACATGCTCGTAACTCCAACGATCGATTTACCGCCAACATAGACATGCAAGGCCTCAGGTCTCAAGCGAGCACCGTTACACGTCGGACAAACCTCGTCTGAGAACAAGTCAACTGTACCGAGACCCGAACAGGCCTGACAGGCGCCGTACGGGCTGTTGAAGGAGAATAAACGTGGCTCGATCTCCGGAAATGAGAAGCCGTCATCAGGGCAGCTGAACTTTGACGATAACAAACGCTCCTCTCCATTTGGCGTGAGGATCAAAGCCAGATCACCGCCGCGTTGAATGGCCTGTTCGAGAGCATCGGCCAGGCGTTGGCGAGTGTCTTTGCCAAGCTCAGCCACCGCGCTGGCAGGTAAAGTGTCGATAACCACTTCGATGGTGTGCATTTTATAACGCGACAGCTCGACCTTCTCACTCAAGCGATGGAACTTACCGTCGATCCGGACCTTGGCAAAGCCGGCGTTATACAGATCGTAAAGCAATTGGTAGTACTCGCCTTTACGACCACGAATAACGGGGGCGAGGATAACGACCTCGGCACCGGTTTTCGCCTTACGGGCTAGGCCGAGCCCAGCCCCTACGTCGCGCACCACGATATCCACCATCTCATCAATGGTGAGCTTTTCAATCTTGCGGCCACATTTCACACAGTGCGGTTCACCAATACGGGCGTAAAGCACGCGCAAGTAATCGTAAATTTCGGTAATTGTCGCAATCGTCGAGCGAGGATTACGCGAATGGGCTTTTTGGTCGATGGAAATCGCTGGAGACAAACCTTCGATCTCATCGACGTCGGGTTTCTGCATGTTGCCCAAAAACTGCCGAGCGTAAGCCGAGAGTGACTCGACATAGCGGCGCTGGCCTTCCGCAAAAATAGTATCGAACGCCAAAGATGACTTGCCAGAGCCGGACAAGCCGGTAAAGCAAATGAGTTTATTTCTCGGGAGTTCCAGAGAAATATTCTTCAAATTGTGCTCCCGGGCTCCCTTGATGACAATTTTATCTAACATATGTTATGGTGTTGGCGTTCACAAAGGGGGTTACTTGGAATCACGTCAGGAGGAATTCGTTCGGACGACCATGGAGTTCGTGGAAGTGATACTGGATCTAGCCAGATTGACCAAAGGCTGGTCGGACGAGGTGGTGGCACAACAACGAGCTGTTCGGCGAGACGCGATCTCACAGCTAACGCCGGAGATCATCACGAGAGAGCAAGAGCGAGCCCTGTGCAGCGGAGAGCTCTTCGTGGCTGACAGAAAGTTCTGGGTGGGTATGGGCGGCGCAGCCGGCTACGGATCCGGTCTGCCCTACATCGAGCCCGATCAGCAAGTCACCATCTACGGCGAGATCCTCGAAGACCAGATCGAGGCCAGCACTAGCTCTGGAGTAGGCAAGGCCATTCTCGACATCACTGTCGCTATCCGCCGGATTTCCGATCCAGCCGTCTGGAAGGACTGGTGGACCGACAAGGGCAAGCGACCGCCTGCCCAACGTCGAGTTCCCTGGCCGCTCCGTCCTCTGACTTGGCTAAGTAGTTGGCTCAACAGCTGACTTCTTGCCCCGTCGTCCCGCACCTTTTCCTGCACGCTTGCGGGGAAAAGGTGCGGGGCTTCCTGTTTTATGATGCAATTCGTTCTCGAGTAACACGATTTCGTCACGGAGAATAGCAGCCGTTTCGTATAACAGATTGCCGGCCGCTTCTTTCATCTCTCGTTTCTTATCCTGAATTACTTCTTCGAGCTCTTTCGGACTAGCGCTAATTTCGATGTTCAGAATCTTCTTGGTCTCTGCTTCTGACGTAGCTCCGAGCATGGCCCGGATATCGGAAATCTTTTTCGTGATCGTGGCCGGCGTAATGCCGTGCTCCTTGTTATGGGCGAGCTGGATCTCGCGACGACGAGCAGTCTCCTTAAGCGCTCGATCGAGTGAGCCGGTCATGTGATCGGCGTACAAGAGCACCAAACCATTCACGTTACGCGCCGCACGACCGATAGTCTGCACAAGCGATGTTTCTGAGCGCAGAAATCCTTCTTTATCAGCGTCGAGAATACCGATCAGCGAGACTTCGGGAAGATCGAGACCTTCACGAAGCAAGTTCACACCCACGAGAATGTCATAGGCGCCGCGACGGAGATCGGAGAGAATAGTGATACGTTCAAGTGTTTCGATGTCTGAGTGAAGGTAAGCGACCTTCATGCCGTCTTCTTTCAAGTACCCGGCCAGATCTTCAGCCATTTTCTTGGTCAGTGTCGTGATCAAGGCTCGCTCCCCCTTCTCAACTCGCTCTTTTATGCGAGCAATGATGTCCTTTACTTGGCCCGGATAATCGGGAGACAGATTAGGGTGAAGAGGTTCGGAAGGGTCGAGTTTAAGCGCCTTGGCTGGTGTCACTGGCATGACGATCGTTTCAGGATCAACGAGACCGGTTGGACGAATGATCTGCTCTACGACTTGGTCGGAAACTTCTTTTTCGTAAGGTCCTGGCGTGGCCGAGACCATGACCATCTGTCCGACGTTCTTGATAAACTCTTCGAACTTGAGTGGTCGATTGTCTTTAGCTGACGGTAGGCGGAAGCCATGCTCGACCAGCGTTTGCTTACGGGCTTGGTCGCCAGCGAACATACCGCCGATCTGTGGCAAAGTGACGTGCGATTCGTCGATAACGGTTAAAAAGTCTTTGGGGAAATAGGACATGAGCGAAAACGGTGGCTCGCCCGGCGCTCGACCGTCGAAGTGACGAGAATAATTTTCGATACCGTTACAGAAACCGATGTTGCGGATCATTTCGATGTCATAACGCGTGCGGCGTGACAAACGCTCGTACTCAAGCAGCTTGCCTTCTTTGTCGAGCTCCTCAAGACGAACCTTGAGCTCGTTTTCCATATCACGCAGTGCTCGGTCCCGTTCCGACGGTGAGGTCATAAAATGCTTGGCTGGGAACAGCCAGATATCATGAACTTTATCCATCATCTCGCGTGTGATCGGGTCAAGTCTAAAAATCTCACGTACGTTCTCGCCTTCGAGTACGACACGATAAATTACCTCTTCATTCACCGGCATGATTTCGATCACGTCGCCACGAGCTCGGAATTGTCCGCGGGTAATATCGGTAGTGGTTCGCGTGAATTGCATGTCGATCATGCGGCGCATGATTTCCGTACGGCCGACGGCGTCGCCAGGGGTAGAGCCGTGCTCTGCCCCTACGGCAATATGTAAAACCGTTTTCTCATATTCCGTCGGCGAACCTAAACCGTAAATACATGACACCGAGGCCACGATAATCACATCTTTGCGTGTCAGCAAAGCCTGAGTAGCGGCGTGACGGAGACGGTCGATCTCTTGATTGATGGTCGCTTCTTTTTCGATGTAAGTATCGGTGCGAGGTAAATACGCCTCTGGCTGATAGTAGTCGTAGTAGGAAACGAAATATTCGACCACGTTGTCTGGAAAAAACTCACGGAACTCGTTACACAACTGAGCTGCCAAAGTTT
>JBBUCB010000045.1:0-2973 GCA_038058005.1 Patescibacteria group bacterium
ACGGGTATTTTTGTATTTATTGGCTAATATATTGACTTTTTGGGCATTTTTTGCTATACTAGTGATTGTCCCTACGGGGCATCTAGCTCGGATTTATCCGATATGCTAGGCTTTGCTTACCACCCACCAAGGAGAAAGTAATGCGTAACGCATGGCTGCTCCTTCTGGGAGCGGTAGCGGCCCTCACGGGCTGCAAGTACAACATCGTGGAGTGCAACGAGGACCAGCAGGCCCTCATCACCGACGCGCAAGTGTGGGTGATCGAGAACGCTGACGCCATCGACGCCACCATGAAGGCCAACTGGTCGCGAGATCGGGAAGCTGCCATGGACGAGATCGTCGAGGCCATCCTTGGCGCCAACGTCCAGTGCGGCGTCGGCAACAAGGAGTCGGACAGCATTCCAGCGTCGGATTTCAATCTGGGCGACCGGATCGTGATCGACGTAGGCAGCGAGTACTTCACGTACACCCTCAACCTGTACATGGAGCACTCCTGGACCCAGGAGACGCTGACCGAACTCGAAGGTTCGACGGCCCCCGGTGATGTCGATGAGTACGAGGTAGCGCTCGCCAACGCGCTCCCGTACGAGACTTCGCTCGGCGCCATCGGTTCGCTCCTGACGCACGAGGCTGCTCATGAGGTTCTCGGCCGTGACCATACGGACGAGGCCAAGGAGCGCCACGATCGCATCAAGGAGCGAGTCGGAGAGGACAATGTTCACGCCGGCAGCTACAAGCACGTCGACGAGATCTACGCCCTCGGCTGGTGGACGCTCGAGACTTCGCAGCTTCTCTGGGAGGAGCAGCGAGACGAGTACTACGCCACCTACGCCGACTAATAAGCCCACACTCCGCCGCGCGGACTGTGGGCTTCTACATTTCTGCTATACTTGCACCAATATGACGCCACTTCTTCTCATTGGCATTGTGCTCATGGCCGTGCCTTTACTGCTCATGGTCGGTTTTGCCGCCTACATTTTTTGGGGCTTCATGAATGACGATAAAGATGCCCGTAACGTTTTGAACGTGGGTTTTGCCATTATGGCGGTTGGGCTTTTGCTGATTCTGGGTCACGTAGCTGGAACGGTCATCCAGATCACTCCCTAGGCCCCGAGGAATTAGTCATTAGGAATTAGCAGAAATTAGACAAGAGTTTTTAGACCCATGCGATCGGATCTAAGTTCTAATCACTAAACTCTGCTAATTCCTAATGACTAATTTATTTTTGTATTATTTCACGGGTTAGTTTACTATCCTGCCGTATGCGCTATTCCCAAGTTTTCTCAAAATCGTCCAAGACTGCTCCTGCTGACGCTGAGTCAGTGAACGCTCGCTACCTGATTCAGGGAGGTTTTGTGCATCAGGAAATGGCCGGTGTTTATACCTGGCTACCATTAGGTTTACGTGCCCTTAAGAAGGTCGAAAACATCATTCGCGAAGAGATGGATGCTATCGGAGGTCAAGAAACTCGCATGCCATCTTTGCAGCCCAAAGAAGCCTGGCTGAAAACTGGCCGTTGGGATACGACTGACATTCTTTTTAAGGTGCCAAGTCAGACGGACAGAGAGTATGCCCTTGGACCTTCGCACGAAGAGATTGCGACTCCTCTCGTGCAGGACTATTTGATTTCCTATAAAGATTTACCTGTCTCGATCTACCAAATCGCGACCAAGTTCCGCGACGAGTTACGAGCAAAAAGTGGCGTCATGCGCGGTCGTGAATTCGGCATGAAAGACATGTACTCATTCCACACGACTCAGGACGATCTTGATCAATACTACGAGCGCGTAAAACAGGCTTATCTTAAAATCTTTGCCCGTTGTGGCGTCGATGTAAAGGTGACCCTCGCTTCCGGTGGCATTTTCTCAAAGAAGCATTCGCATGAGTTCCAGATCATCACCCCAGCCGGCGAAGATCTTTTGATCGCTTGCCCTAAGTGCATTTTTGCAGAAAACACCGAGGTCGCTACGCGTAAAGCGGGGGAGTCTTGCCCAAGCTGTGGAACCGAGCTCATTGAAACTAAGGGAGTAGAAGCCGCAAATATCTTCGATCTCGGAACTCGCTACACCGATGCTTTTGGCTTCAAAATAACTGACGATAAAGGCGAGCATTTGCCGATCTTGATGGGCTGTTACGGTATCGGCACGACGCGTCTCGTCGGTGCGATTGTCGAAGCCTCGCACGACGATAAGGGAATTATCTGGCCAAAGAATGTTGCTCCGTTCCAGGTTCACATCGTAGCTCTCGGCTCAAAAGACGAAGCTGTTCAGGCGACCACGCTCGCGGCCGCCGAAAAGCTCTACACCGATCTCCAGGCTCAAGGAGTCGAAGTTTTATTCGATGATCGCATGGGCATGTCGGCCGGCGAGAAGTTCGGCGATGCTGATTTGCTCGGTATGCCGGTTCGTGTAGTTGTGTCTGAGAAGTCACTGAAGAACACTGCTTTCGAAGTGAAACTGCGTTCAGGCGGGGAACCGATGATGGTGCCGGTGGTTGAAGGAGTTCAAGGAATTGCCAAGCTGCTTTAGCCGACCCAATACATTAAAAAAATAATAAGGACGGATGGAGACGGATATGAACGGATACAAAAACGAGCTCAGTGAGCTCGTTTTTGCTTGTAGCGTATCCGTCCTCATCCGTCTCCATCCGTCCTGATGGGTCGGTAAAAAGTATTGGTTTGGTTGGTGGGGGTTTAAACGGCAGCCTTGAGTTTCTTCAGTGCATCCTTTAGCGCCTTGCCTGCTTTGAACTTGGGCACACGAACTTCCGGTACCTGGATACGTTCTGTCGGCTTGCGTGGGTTCACGCCCATACGTGCAGAGCGGGTGCGGGCCGAGAAAGTACCGAAGCCTGCGATAGTGACTTCATTGCCGTCGACTAAAGCTTTGGTGACAATATCCTCGAAATACTCAACAAAATCTTCAGCTTGCTTCTTGGGGATTTCCATGCGCTCAGCGAGGCGGAGCGCGAGTT
>JBBUCB010000046.1:0-3698 GCA_038058005.1 Patescibacteria group bacterium
CAACGGTTGCTCCTAGCATTACAGAAGCGTAAGGAACGCGAAGAGCGCGGGATGTTTATTATCGAAGGCGATAAGTTCGTGCGTGACGCTGGGTCACTGGTTGAATTTACCTTTACGCACCGCGACACGACTATTTACCGCGAGGTGATTTCGACCGACGCTCCGCAGGGTACGGCCGCGGTTGCTCGTGTTCCCGCTTGGAAAATGGAGGACATCACTGCCAAACCGACCATCGTCGTCCTCGATGGCATCCAGGACCCCGGCAACGTCGGGACTGTTTTGCGAGCGTGCTTGGGTTTCAACGCCTCGTTGTTACTCGTTGAGTCTGCAGAGGTCACTAACCCAAAAACAGTACGCGCCAGTGCGAGTGCGATCTTGCGAGTGCCCTGGAAAACCGTAACGCGCGATGAGGCTCCGGACTTACTCGCGTCGCTCAACCGTCCGATTTTCCGACTTGAACTGAAGAAGGGGGCAGTTACGCCTCAAGAGATTTCTCCAAAGGATAGGATTCTGATTGCTGGCAACGAAGGCAAAGGCATTAAGTTGCCAGTGAACGGAACTTCAGTAGCCATTCCGCACAATCCGGCCCTTGAGTCATTAAACGTAGCCATGGCTACGAGCATTGTGCTCTACGAGCTATGTCGAACTTCGAAGTCTTAAAAACAAACGGCCTGGCTCGTCAGGCGGTCTTAGCGACTCCAAGCGGCGCCATTCAGACGCCGGTGTTTATGCCGATCGCTACGGTGGGATCGGTGAAGACTATGCTCGCCGAGGAAGTGAAGAGCATCGGGGCCCAGATTATTTTAGGTAACACGTACCACTTACTTTTACGACCTGGCCCGGAGCTTTTACGAGAGGTTGGCGGCATCAAGAAACTCATGAACTGGCAGGGGCCAATGCTGACTGATAGTGGTGGCTATCAGGTGTTTAGTTTAGCTCGTTTGAATAAAATCGAAGAGAAGGGTGTGACTTTTCACTCGCACATCGATGGTCGGAGTGTCGAGATCACGCCTGAGATCTCGATGGACGTGCAGGATGCTATTGGCTCAGACATCATGATGCAGTTTGATGACGTAGCTGCCGGCGTATCGACACGTGAGCGATATGAAGAAGCGATGCTTCGATCGCTGCGCTGGGCTGAACGCTCTAAGGCGGCCGCCAATAAGGCTCGTCAAATATTCGGAATCATCCAAGGGGGAACGCACGAGGATCTACGCGCTCGCTCGCTTGAAGGTCTCGTCAATATCGATTTCGATGGTTATGCCATTGGGGGTTTGTCGGTAGGGGAATCGCGTGAAGATACTTTCCGGATCGCTAAACACATTGCGAGCAAAATGCCGACTGACAAGCCGCGCTACTTTATGGGTGGCGGCATGCCGGAGGAGATCGTCTATTACGTGTCGGTAGGTATCGATATGTTTGATTGTGTCTTGCCGACTAGAAACGCGCGTCATGGTCAGATTTTTATTTGGGCAGGGGATCCAGCCGAGTGTGTGAAGGAAGCTTTTAGCCGAGCTCAAGAAGGCGCTGCTGATTTCCGAATTGCTGAAGCCCTGTATCAAAAAATTCAAATTACGAACGAGCCTTTTACCGCCGACATGTCGCCGATTGATCGCTACAACGATGTGCCAACTTCCCAGACCTATTCCAAGGCCTACTTAAAACATTTATTCAAGGCCGGCGAAATGCTTGGTTTACGGCTCGCGACCCTGCAGAATGTGCGGTTTTATATTCGCATGATGGAAGAGCTGCGCAAATTGGTTTAGCTGCTATACTACTTCCGTATGCAGCCAGCGATTTTTAAGGATGTTTTGCTGGATATCGTCATGTTCCCCGTGTGGTGGTATTCCCGCGGGTTACTTTTGATGCTGCAGTGGTGTGTCGACACACTCAAGGGTTATGCTAAGTACATGGCTATCAGTGTTTGGATCAAGAATATTTTCGTGCCCATGTTCGGCCAGAATGATTGGCAGAGTCGCTTGATTAGTATCTTTATGCGCTCGGTCCAGATCGTTGGTCGATCGATTGGCTTAGTGATCATCGCTGTTGCTGTGGCTTTAGCTTTAGTCGTGTACATCACAGCTCCAATCTTTGTGGCTCTGCAAGCCGCTTATCATGTTATCGGCAGTCTTTTATATGTCTCCTGACGTCACCGACATGCTTTTGCAAAATGACAGCCCATCCCAGCCTACCCATGACTGGGGAGGTGGGGTTCCGGGCGTTTTGGTGGACGGCACGTTTTGGCATTGGCAACGAGCGGTTGACGAGGTGAGTATCGAGCAACATCAAGCTCTACAGTCGGCACGCAAATTTGAACGCTATGCAGCGGGAGTCATTGGTCTCCTTCTTCTGGGTTTGTTTGCTTTGGGTGTGGCCCTGGTACACCAGGCCGAGATCATCACTCTTGATTTTTGGACTGAACCAAGTTGGACAGCCGCGGCCTTATTTCTTTCGATCTTGGCTTGGCTGTTTGTTCCATATCGCCTGATGAGCGATCGACGCGTGCAGCAGAGTCTTAAGTTGATCGGAAAAGACACGACTCCTGAGCTCACGAACATTCCGTCCCTGGCTGCGGTTGAGCGCAGGCACGATATCGCTACGGCCGCCGATGACGACGCGCTGAAGGCTGTCGAAGAAGCCTATCGTTTGGCGGTGAAGTCGGCTCATGCCGAAGTTGGTGTTCTGCATATTTTTGCGGGAACTTTGGCGACTACTCCGGTGCAGATTTTGTTTGCTCGCCTCGGTCTGTCGCTCGTGGACGTGCGCGATCCTTTGCGTCGACGCCTGTCGACCTTGCCGCAAGGCACGACCGTTTTTGGCGGTCAGGCTCACGAGCTTATGGCTCAAGCCTTTGAGCGCGCTTTGACGACGCATCGTTCAGCGTTGTCGGCACTTAATATCTTTGCCGCCGCTTTTGCGGCCGAACCTTTCTTGACTGATGTGTTCGCATCGAAAGGCGTTACGCCCGAGGAGCTTGAGAACGCCTTGGCTTGGATGCGTATTTCCGACGATTTGCGTGAACGTTATTTCGCTTTTCGTAAGGCCGCTGCTTATAAGCCAACCAGCAACATGAACCGTTCCATGACGGCCGTGGCCACACCGTTCCTGGATTCGGTTTCGTACGACCTCACGCGTTCAGCCGTGCAGGGACAGACCGGGCTTTTGGTTGGTCGAGATGTGGAGATGGCGAATATTCTCCGGGCCATTGAGGGCGGGGATCAAAGTGTTGTGCTCGTCGGTCAGCCGGGAGTGGGAAAAGAGGCGCTTATCGACGGTCTGGCCGATCTGATGGTCGAGGAACGTGTTCCGGAAGTGTTGCAAGATAAGCGTTTACTCAAACTTTCGGTTCCCCACATCGTCAGTGCTGAAGGGGGAACGGGCGCTGACGAACGTTTTCTTTTTGCCCTGAATCAAGTGGCTCGTTCCGGAAACATTATTCTCGTTATCGAAAATATTCACGAGTTGGTTGGCCAAGGTTCCGGGATCGACCTGGCTTCGATTCTCGCCGGAGAGCTCAGTCGTGGATATACTTTTGTGATTGCCACAACCACGCCGCAGGCTTATACGGAGATCATTGAGCGTAGCGTCATCGCGCCTAAGCTGCAGAAGATTCTTATCGAGGAACCAGGTCGCAATGATGCCATCCGCGTGCTCGAGTCTAAGGTGGGTGGCATTGAGGCTAAACATAAAGTTATTTT
>JBBUCB010000046.1:3798-12761 GCA_038058005.1 Patescibacteria group bacterium
CACCTTGAAGAGCGGGTTCACGAGCGTGTAATCGGCCAAGAGCCGGCCGTGAAGGCTGTAGCTTCGGCTTTGCGCCGCGCGCGGACAGAGCTGCGGAGTGGTAAGCGTCCAATCGCGAACTTCTTGTTCTTGGGTCCAACTGGTGTGGGAAAGACCGAGCTCGCCAAGGCTACGGCCGAGGTGTATTTCGGGAATGAGCAGGCCATGGTGCGTTTTGACATGTCTGAGTACCAAGATCAGAACTCGATTACGCGTTTGATCGGCGGCAACGGCCAGGCTGGTCTCATGACCGAAGCAGTCCGTAAAAACCCATTCTGTTTGTTGTTGCTCGATGAGCTCGAAAAAGCCCATCCTGATATTTTGAACTTATTTTTGCAGGTGATGGACGATGGCCGTTTAACCGATGGTTTGGGTCGCACGGTCGACTTCACAAATATTATTTTAATCGCCACTTCGAACGCTGGTACGCAGTTTATTCAAGATCAGGTGGCCGCGGGGACCTCGTTGATTGCCATCAAAGAAGAATTACTCGAGCGCGAGTTGCGGACAACATATCGACCTGAATTCCTCAACCGTTTTGATGACGTGATCGTGTTCGCTCCACTCACGCGAGAAGACGTCGTTGCAATCGCATATCTGCTGATCGTGAAAGTCGTGGAACGTCTGAAGGCCAAGGGTATCGAGTTTACCGTCACCGACGCGGCTGTTCATGAACTCGCCGAACAGGGTTACGATCCCAAGTTTGGCGCTCGACCACTTCGCCGGGTTATCCAGGACAAAGTTGAAAACCCAATTGCTGACTATCTCTTAAAAGGCCAGGTAGGGCGCAGGGATACGCTTATTTTCGATAAAGGCGGGGAAATTACTTTGCAAAAGGCTGCCGAACTGTAAAACCGTCTTTACAGCTGGTTGTTAGTCTGGCAGTCTTAGTATGTTTTCAAGCTACAGCTTCTCCTGAGACCCCAAGGAGGCCAAATGTACCTTGTGATCGTGATCTGGTCCGAAGTAGGCGACTACTCGGTTCAGATCGCCAAGAAGGGCCACGTTCGGCCGTATCCAGGTCAGCATTCGGCGACCATCTTCCGTGCCGAGACCGAGCCCACGGCTGCCGCAATCCACATGGTCGCGAGTACCCTCCTGGATGGCACGGATGCTCGGGCCGCCCTCAGCAATCTGGACCAGTTCATTCCGAGCGTCATGTTCTTGCTCGACAAGTCAACGTTGTCGCTGTCCAGACCCGTGCATCACATGTCCGCCAGGGACAACGATCGCGTCTGGGCTCGGCACACCGCGGACATCACCCTGGCGGATAACCGGGTCTACGAGCTCACGCACTACCGGCCCTGGAACTCGTCCACGGGTCGCGCCTGACCGCATCACGTCGTCCACCAAGGGCCGGCGCGGTGCGGTCCTTCAATTTTAAGAGCTTTTCAGCTACCCTAGAGCCGTATGCCTATGTGGTGGCCATTTGCGGTTGGAGGCGCCTTTCTTCTGAGCTCGCTCTTAACTCCTCTGTTTGCTCGTTTAGCTGAGCAATGGGGGATTGTTGATATTCCAAAAGGCGAGAGAAAGATCCATGATCGGATCGTGCCTTTCCTGGGCGGCGTTAGCGTGTTCATTGCTTTTGCGGTGCCGACGATCGCCATCCTCCTCGAGACCAACCATCTGACGGCCGGAGAGATCGACCCCAAACATTTTGTTGGTTTCTTTATCGGCGCGCTGATTTTACTCATCGGAGGATTGTTTGACGATAAATTCGATTTGCCGCCGCGTCTCAGTATTTTGTTCCCGCTGCTGGCGGCGTTATCAGCAGTAGCTTTTGGCATTGGCGTTGAGAAGATTACCAATCCGCTCGGTGGAGCGTTTGCCCTGACCTCGTCGATTTCGATCATGATCACGTTCTTGTGGCTGCTTGGCATGACATATACGACCAAGCTACTCGATGGACTCGACGGTTTGGCGACGGGTATTACGATGATCGGAGCCCTCATGATCGCCTTACTCGCCCTCTCTGAGAAATTCTTTCAACCCGATGTGGCCTTGCTGGCCTTTGTCTTTGCGGCAGCACTCCTAGGTTTCTTGCTCTGGAACGGCTACCCCGCGACGATCTTCTTAGGCGAGGGTGGGAGCACCTTCCTCGGTTTTACGCTTGGAGTTTTGGCGGTGATCGCTGGCAGTAAGCTCGCCACAACGTTGCTTGTGGTTGGCGTGCCAGTACTCGACGTGGCCTTTGTGATCTTCCGTCGTTGGCGTCAAGGTCGTTCGGTGACGAGCGGGGATCGGACTCATTTGCATCATCTATTGCTCGCGGCCGGATTATCGCAACGAACTATCTTGGTTCTTTACCTGTCGATTGCGACAGTCTTTGGAGCTACCACGCTTATCTTTGAGTCTTGGCAAAAACTCCTAGCTCTTGGTATTCTCGTGGTGTTTTCGGGTATCGCTGTGAGTGTACTCTATAAGAAATATCATCTTGTTTAATATGAGTATGTCCTTAAGCAAGGCTCTTATTTCCGGAGCTATAGTTACCGTGGTTGTGTTACTCGTGGGGGCGATTTTACGGGGACAGGAAGCGGCTGAGCGAGCTATCGTCACCGCAAACGATGTAGCTTTGGCGGTTCGTGTTGCCGATAGCCCCTGGGAGCGAACCCGAGGCTTGTCTGGGCTTGAGGCTGAAGATGTGAAGGCTCAGGGTATGTTGTTTGTATTTCCGGATAGCGAAGTTCAAGATTTCTGGATGAAAGGCATGAAACTTGATTTGGATGTGGTCTGGATTGCCGAGGGTAAGGTTGTAGGCGTAGACAGGGGTGTTCCAGCGCCTAAACCGGGTGAGGAGCCGGAAAGAATGACCTCCAAACCCATCCCGGTCGACATGGTTCTCGAGCTCCCGGCTGGATATGCCAACCAATTTGATATAAACCCAGGATTATTCCTGAAAATTGAGCTTCCGTAGGCTCTTTGGGGGCTGGGCAGACATTGACGCCAATTGGGCTTTCTGATAAGCTCGGCCAAGAATTATTCATGCCCGGCATGCGTAGAGCATTAAGATCCTCCCCCTAAACCCCCTCCCTCGTCGGGAGGGGACGGCGATGTGAGGGCGCTTGAGCAGCCAATAGCTTATGTACGCAGTTATTACCACTGGCGGTAAACAGTACTTCGTCCAGCAGGGTGAAAAGATCCAAGTTGAAAAACTTGATCTTGAACCAGGCCAGACGTTGACTTTCGACGCCATGCTCGTGGCCGAAACTGATGGCTCAAAAGTCCAGATCGGCACCCCCTTTGTCTCAGGCATCACCGTTACGGCTAAAGTTGTCGAACACGGTCGCGCCGACAAGATTTCCGTTATCAAGTACAAGCCCAAGGTCCGTTATCGACGCAATGTCGGTCATCGCCAGCCCTTCACCATGCTCGAGATTGAGAAAATTGGCTAAAATTAATTTCACCCCCGCCAGCATCCTGGTCGGGGGTGAAGTGTTTTTCGGGCCATGTTAGGCCACGAGGACGCGGTAGACATCCGTCTGACCCGGCGCGAAGCCAAGGGGCGGATTCTTGATCAGGTAAGGGAAGATGGTGTCGGTGAGCTCGTGCGGTTGGGACATGCCCATGGCCAGGAGCCGACACATGATCTGCCCGTAGTAGCGATCAAAAGGCGGGACCGTGGCGCGGCTGCGCTGCAGTGCGCGGTAGAACCACAGCGACCGGATGAGGAGATCGCGGTAGCGCTCGATGTCTGGGTCGCTGAGCGCAGCGGGGAAGGGTTCGGTGACAGGGTCCTGGTTCACGACTTCGTAGAGAGGTCGTGCCAGGTTGCGGAACTGAGATTCGAACGCATTCGGATCCGCCGGCGGCGGAACAACATCGTCGCTCATCGCGGCCTCCTGCGTCGGGAAATCCGACCAGCCAACTTATCAATAATTTACAAAAAAGTCAACCCTTCTAGGTTTCCGATCTTCCTGCTAAGGCGCTCGCCAAAGTGACTTCGTCTGCGTATTCAATATCGGCACCCATCGGCAATCCACGAGCTAAACGTGTGGTTTTCTTGCCGAGGGCTTTGAGCATGCGGCTCAGGTATAAAATTGTGGTTTCGCCGTGGACGTCAGGAGAAAAGGCAAGGATGACTTCACGAATGTCTTTATCGAGGTTAAGACGTTCTTGGAGTTCTCGGACGTTGAGTTTGTCAGGCGTAAAGCCGTCGACGGGGTTTAGAACGCCACCGAGGACAAGATACACGCCGTTATAAATGCCAGTGGCTTCGATAGTGGCAATGTCACGGGCTTCGGCGACTACACACAAAAGATTCTGGTTTCGTTTCTGGTCGCTACAGATATCGCAAATAGTCGCTTCGGCGTAGGTGAAGCAACGTTGGCAGGTGGTTACGAATTTGAGTCCCTCTATGCTCCTGGCTACGAGTTCAAGCTCGCCGCGTTGCAATCGTAACAACGCAAAGGCGTACCGAAGAGCAGTTTTCGGTCCCACGCCCGGGAGTTTGCCCAGCGCTGCGATCGCATTGTGAATTGGGGCGGGGAACTTACGCATGCTTACTCACCACCCATCATGTTCTTAATCGCTTCCATGCCGCCACCGTTTTCCTGCATCTTTTTCATGAGTTCTTGCTGAAGCTTTTTGTTGGCATCACCGATGGCATCTTTAATGCCACGTTCGAGAGTGGCCTTGTCAGCACCTTCTTGGACCTGTACGCCAAGGACCTCGTGGCTGCCGTTCATAGTGATCATGACGGCGTTGTTGGCTCCACCGCCGACTACGATGATCTCATCGAGCATGGCTTTCATTTGCTTGCCCTGGTCGCGCATGTCTTTGAATTGCTTTAACTTGTTGAACATATCGATTTAGTAAAATGTAATATGTGCGGCCTCACCCTCACCTATCCTCTCCCATGCTGGGAGAGGGAAGCGTTTGTTTAGATCGTGGTTGGTCGAGGCTGGAAACCCTTGGGAGGCACTCCGGGTGGGAGGCCGACGTTATCGTGGTTTGGGCCGCTGCTTGGGGCCGGAGTTGTACCGAACGGTACCGACGGGGCTGGGTTACCGCCACCGCTTGGGCTAGCTGGCTGGTAACGGGTGTCGAGATTCTTGAAGGAAGCTCGAGCCGCGTCCCAGTATAGCTTGACCATGCCGGTTGGGCCATTACGGTGCTTGGCGATGTGAAGTTCAGCGCTATTTTTCTCGTCGGGAGTAAGCTCTTCGGCTTGGTAGTTTCTGTCCGCCGCTTTTCTGTACAGGAACATGACGACGTCAGCATCTTGCTCGATAGAACCGGAATCGCGCAAGTGGGCCAGGCGAGGGATGGCTGGTTTAGTGAGTTCGACGGCACGGGAGAGCTGAGCGAGGGCGAGTACAGGCACATTGAGCTCACGAGCGATCTGTTTTAAGCCTCGGCTGATCTCGGCCACTTCTTGCACGCGGTTATCCGATTGGTTTTTAGCTTCCATGAGCTGCAAGTAGTCGATGACAATCATCGAGAGCCCGTGCTCGCTTTGCAGGCGGCGAGCCTTAGTACGGATACTCATGATCGTAGCCGCGGGGGAGTCGTCGATATAAATTGGGGCTTCGGATAAGCGACCGAGTGCGTCACCGATGCGTGGAAAATCGTCATCATGTTCGGACAGACGACCGGTACGGAGTTTCCAAAGGTCCACATTCGCTTCCGCACAAATCATGCGGTCTACCAGCTGTTCCTTGGACATTTCCAAGCTAAAGAAACCCACGGGTTTCTTGGTCTTCAAAGCCACGCTTCGCATGATGTCGAGAGCAAACGAGGTTTTACCCACGGACGGACGAGCAGCCAGAATGACCAGGTCAGAGCGCTGTAATCCGGCCAAAAGGTTATCGACTCCCGTAAAACCTGTCGGCACACCACGTAACTTGCCTTTGTCTTTGTGGAGCTCGTCGATGCGATCGAAGGCATCGGTCAAAATCGAACTGAGCGGAATAAAACTTTGTTTGATGAAGTTGGTGGAAACGTTAAAGAGTTTTTGTTCAGCGGTATCGATAACCACATCCACGTCTTGCGATTCATCAAAGCCGAGTTCGGTAATTTCTCCGGCAGCCCTGAGCAAACGTCGGAGTGCAGCTTTTTTGGAAATGATTTCAGCGTAGTGGGAGACGTGGGCGGAGGTGGTGACCACGTTGGTGAGCTCGACGAGCGCTGTACGACCACCGATCTGTTTCAAGACGCCACGTTCTTCTAGGCGATTGCCGAGCGTCAGGATATCGATCGGCTGATGGCGGCCAAAGATCTCAATCATGGTTTCGAAGATGATCCGATACGAGTCGCGGTAGAAGTCTTCGGGACGGACGCCGTCGCCAACTTTGAGCATGGCTTCCTGGTCAATCAAAAGAGCCCCAAGGAGGGATTGTTCAGCCTCAAGATTATGCGGAGGAATTCTCGCGCCCGACGACATAGATGGGAGCATCTTAACCTAAGCCGCTAAGAGGGAGAAGGGGATAGAGTGGGGACGGGATTACGGTATAATGCCCGCGATATGGAGGAACAACGCAAGGCTTTGTGGCAAGGGGCTCGGCCACTCATAGGAACCGTCGTTGGTGTGGGTATTTTTGGCTTGCCGTATGTGTTCTCACAGGCAGGCTATGTTTATGGGGCTATTGAACTGATTATAGTGGCCGCTTTAAGTCTGCTCACATATTCCATTTTCTCTGATCTTTTAGCTATCAACAAAGGTCACGTGCGGTTTGTGGCGGTAGTGAGTAACCAGCTTGGGCCGCTTGGACGCCTAATTGCGAGTCTGGCATTTTTCGGCTCGCTGTGGGGAGCGCTGTTGGCGTATATCATTGTTGGTGGACAGTTTTTTGGAAATATTTTACGCCCACTTATTGGTGGTAATGTTTTTCATTATCAGGTTGCCTTTTGGTTATTAGCCTCCATCTGTATGGTTGGGGGTACGCTGTTCGTGCGCAGACTGCAGGCTACGCTCATTCCCGTTTTCTTTGTGATGATTGCTGCGCTCACGCTCTTTGCCCTACCGAATTTGCACATTGAATACCTGACTGCGGTCGAGCCTACCAATATTTTGTTGCCTTTTGGTGCCTTGATCTTTGCCTTTAGTGGTTTTTCGGCCGTGCCAGAGCTGCGTGAAGCTTTGGGACGTCGCAAGGGCTTGGTCAGGGCCTCGTTGGTCTTAGGCGTTCTCTTGGTCGCTGTGCTGTATGCCTTATTCTGTTTTGCGATCGTTGGCATGACGGGTCCATTCACTTCCATGCAGGCTGTTGATGGTTTACGTTTTGTGGCTGGTCCGTGGTTATCGATTTTTGTTTCGATCATCGGTCTGTGTACGGTTTTCACGGCCTATGTAAGTGTGGGTAACTCGGTCATGAACTCGTTGATTTACGATTTCCGCGGACGCTTCCTGTCATCATGGTGGCTGGCTGTCACTATTCCTCTGTGTTTGTTCTTATTTGGTGCTCGAGATTTTATCGATGTCATTGGGACTACAGGCGGTTTACTTGGCGGCCTGTGCGGAATTGTGCTGCTCGTTGCTTATGAACGAGCTCGACTCACCGCTCAGTTACCAAAACGAGCCCTGGCGGTTCCGCAAGGACTCGTGGCACTCAGTTTTGTGTTGTTCGCGGCGATGATTATCCTGACGATTGTTGAGATCGCTTAATCAAACATTGTAGTTCACCTGATTCTTTTAAAAATAACCGGCCGGAATTCTGGCTCTGCCGACTCACCGTTCATCACAGAAACAAGTCATTTATCTAAACGCGACATCGTCGCGTCGAGTAAATAAATGTCCGAATTTGTTAGGATTTATGAACGATATTTCAGCATGACGCGACGGTGTCGCGTTTAGGAAATAGAGTCTCGACCGAGAGGACATCCGACTTCAACCGGCCGGTTTATTTTAAAAGATTTAGGTTATTCAGATTTCTCACGCAGTTGCGCCTCCATCGCCTTCATGACATTGGTAAGGAGATAGGCAACAGTGAGCGGACCGACGCCGCCCGGAACTTGGCTGATAAATCCAGCGTGGCCCTCTAGTGACGGATGGACATCGCCAACGGTTTTGCCGCCGGCTTTGTTGGTGCCGACATCGATAACAATGGCAGCTTCTTTGACCATATCAGGCTTGAGAAAACCGGCCTCACCAACCGCTACGACCACGATGTCGGCGGCTCGCGTGACGGCTGACATAGCTGGCGTATCACGCTTGACGAGAGTGGTCGGGACTCCGGCCTCACGCAGCAGTTCGATGATTGGTTCAGCAAACACTTCGCTGTTGCCGACAATGACGCCGGTGCGGTTAGCGAGCGAGCGACGACTGGCTTGAATGAGACGCATGATAGCGAGTGCAACTGGCGGTACGAGTACGGGCGTATTTGCGAGTAATGCTCGGCGATTTTCGGGATGGAATCCGTCCACGTCCTTGGATGGGTGAATGGCGCCGATAACCTCATCAACATCCTGATCGACAAGTGGCAACTGAACCAGAATGCCGTGAATGTCCTTACGAGCGTTGAGCTCGTGAATTTTTTGCACGAGTTCGGCCGTGGTGATATCGCCAGGGTAAACAATTTTTTCGACGTAGATACCGACATTTTTAGCGGCCTCCTCCTTTAACCGCACATACAACATCGAGGCTGGATTTTCACCTACTAAAATTACCGCCAGACCAGGCGGGTACTTAAGCTTAGCGATACGAGTTTTGGTTTTACTCTTGATGTTGTTGGCAAGAACAGCACCGTTCAGTATTTCGGTCATAGGGAGACCAGAGTCTAGCGAAAAAAATGCTATCCGGCAAGCTCGTGATCAAGAGTAATAATGCCATTGATCGAGGCATCTTCAAAATGCCCGTGTTCATCGATTTCTGTTTGGATTTGATTACGTACGTATTCGAGGAGCTCGTTCATCTCGATTTCGGAAGGTTCACGACTCCAACGCTTCTGACCTTTGATGTAAGCCAAATAGGGTTCGGGATCGGTGAG
>JBBUCB010000046.1:12861-18039 GCA_038058005.1 Patescibacteria group bacterium
CGGTCAAAGGTTTCATCGAGCTGGAAGTTGTTAGCGTCGGCAACGAAAAATATAGCTGAGGGAGTTTTGATTTTAGCATCATTAATTTGAGCTTCGGATTGATCGAACCCCACGCAATGGAGTTTGGGGTAACGACCAATGACGGTCGCGATGTCAGCACCGTAACCACAGCCGACATCGAGCAGCGACGTGGCCATGTCGAGTTTGAGTTGCTCAATTAATCGATCGGTTAACGAGACGCCGACGTTGGTATCGTATAAACCCCGACGCGTTGTAAGCGTAGCCGAAGTAGCGTATTGGCTGACATGTTTGTCGTTATCCGACATACGTTAAATCCTGATACAACGGGAAGGCTTTCATGAAATCGGCGACCTCGGCTTTGATAGCGGCGAGTTTGGCAGCGTCGTCTTTGTTGACGATAGCCTGATCGATCCACTCAGCAACTTTTTTCATGTCGTTTTCCTTGAGGCCGCGGGTTGTAACAGCCGGGGTACCAAGACGAATCCCAGAAGGGTCCATGGGTGGGCGAGGGTCGTCTGGGATCATGTTCTTGTTGCAGGTGATGCCGGCAGCATCGAGGGCGTGTTGCGCTTCGCCGCCAGTAGCGCCTTTTGGGGTGACGTCGATGAGCATCAAATGATTTTCCGTGCCACCGAACATGAGCTTGTAGCCACGAACGCTGAGTTCGTTGGCTAGGACTTGAGCGTTGGCTTTGATCTGTTTTCCGTAGGTTTTGAATTCTGGTTTGAGTGCTTCACCAAAAGCTACTGCTTTGGCGGCGATGGAATGCATGTGCGGGCCACCTTGGAGCATCGGGAACACAGCTTTGTCGATCTGTTTGGCGAGGGCTGCCTTACACATAATCATGCCGCCGCGTGGGCCGCGTAGTGTCTTGTGTGTGGTTGTGGTCACGACATCGAAAAGGGGAACGGGGTTATTCATTTCACCAGCAGCGATGAGGCCAGCGATGTGAGCGATGTCAGCCATGCAATAAGCGCCAACGCTCTCAGCAATCTGCTTTACGCGAGCATAGTCGATCTCACGTGAGTAAGCCGAGTAACCCACGAGAATCAATTTTGGTTTGTGTTCTTTGGCCGTAGCCTCGAGTGCGTCGTAATCGATGCGACCATCGGCAGTAGTTTTATAACGTAAGAAGTTGTAACGCTTGGCTGAGTCTGTAACGGGGTGACCGTGCGTTAAGTGACCACCGTGGGAGAGATCCATGCCGAGCACAGTATCGCCAGGAGCGAGAAGTGCTGCGTAGACAGCGATGTTGGCCGGAGCACCTGAGTGCGGCTGCACGTTAACGTGTTCAGCACCGAAAAGTTGCTTAGCACGCTCGATCGCCAGCGTCTCGAGCTTGTCGACTTCTTCACAGCCGCCGTAATAGCGTTTGCCCGGGTAACCTTCGGCGTACTTGTTTGTGGCTACTGAGCCGAGTGCTTCGAGGACAGCGGGTGAGACAAAGTTTTCGGACGGGATCATTTCGAGCCCAAAACGCTCGCGGTTGAGCTCGCTTTCCAAGGCTTCGGCGATAGCAGGGTCGGCTTGATGTAATGACAAATTCATAATCAAAAGAAAAACGGTGAGTCAGAATCGAGTGTTGAAAACCGTCTTAGGTCATAGCTCATTGTTTGCTGCGAAGTGTAAATGAGAAAGAGGAGAAACACAAAACCCGACTGTGAAGTCAGGTTTTCTGTGAGGCGGCGGAGTTTGGGGCTCCGCCGCACGGGTCAGGCTTCGGCCGGCGTCTGCTCGAAGGCGCGGCGGCGCATCTGGCAGGCGGCGGTCAGGGGCAGAACGGTGAGCGCATCATCCGCAGTCGCGAATCCGCCGTAGAGGCAGAACGAGTCCTGGGGATTGATGGGGGTGTGTTCACCTTGCTTCAGGCGAACTTCTCGCGGCGCGGTGTCCGCGGAGTCCCAGATCTTGAGCGCGCAGTGGCAGTCGTCCAGGCCCGTTGGTTCTGGCACGTACTCGAGTGGATCATGATGAGCCGCGAGGTAGTAGCAGAAGCGTTCCTTGGCGTCGAAGGCCTCTTCCTCGTCCAGGTAGGATCCGATCACGCGGAGGATGCCGCCGGTCGGCATGGCCAGTCGGTGCTGATCGTTGTCGACCACGATCCCTGCCGTGGTGTTGCGCTTGCCGTTCTCTTGATCAAGAATGAGGGCGATGAGGGTGTACAACGCTGCCTCCTTCTGCAGCCATTCTGCCCGTGCAAGTAAGAAGCGTCAATAAAACACAAAACCCGACCGCGCGGTCAGGTTTTCTGCGATGGGGCGAAGCTCGAAGCTTCGCCGCGGTGATCGTGACCGGGTCACGATCGAGTCGGGATCGAGCATGTGCTCGACTAGTAGTCGCGCGGGTCGGGGGACCCGTGCTCCGAGTGGTCCCGCTGCGGGTTCCACGGCGGACCTCCCACATCCCCGGGCGGGGGGATGGGACGCTGCGGCGGCTTGTGCTGGTCGGAGCTGGGGCCGGGGGGGACTCGCTGCTCGGGAACGCGACGGGGCTGGGTGGGCAAAGGAGCCTCCACGAGGGGTTGATGGTGCGGCTCGAATATAACAAAAATTTGAGGATTTGTCCAGTTCGTGGCCAATACAAACAAAAAACCCGACTTAACAGTCAGGTTTTTTGAGTTGGCGGCGGAACATGGTTCCGCCGCGAGGATGTCAGGCTTCGCCGCGCTGTCCCCAGGTCATGCCGTGGGGCGTAGGCTGGGCCTCGTCGGGCTCCTCTTCGTCATCCTCGTCGAGGACATCATAGACGCAGTCGAGGACCAGCTCCCGATTCTCGCTGAGCGCGACCGCTTCTTCCTCGACCTCGGTGGCGAGGGCGATGGCGAACTCGTCGCCGGGATCGAAAGACAGCTGCAGGCTGCCGTGGGCAACCCCGATGTCGTTGCCGTCATCGTCGATGCCGCTTTCGACGGTCAGCGCACGCTGACGCACCCAGACCAGGTGAACGTCGTAGATCATGTTCGGGCTCGTCGTCGGTTGGCCTTCTTCCTCGAGATCAGCCTTCGACAGACGTGAACTGGCCTCGTTGGCGGTCAGGGTCGAGACCGCGTTGTTCAGTCCCCGCAGCTTTCGCTGGACCTCTTCGGCAGTGGCGAGATCTTCGTACACGCCGAGTAGATCGAGTCGGGTCGTTCTCTCGATCGAGATCGGTTCCTGGAGCTTGAGGATGATGGGGACCATCAGTACCTCAGCAGCGTCTGACTCCTTGTTATTGAACACGAAGTACATGTGCCTATCTCCGTGTCACGGGGTTTTGGGACCGGCATAGTTTTAGCACTTCTTCATAATTCGTCAATGCTTGGCTCGTTTATGGCTTTCGGTGTAGACTATTTCCCAGTATGCCAACCACAGCCGATAAGTTGAAAGAGCGCTTTGGGGCGCAATTTAAAGAAAACGAACCCTTGGCGAAACACGTCAATTTTCGGATTGGTGGGCCGGCGAAGTATTTCGTGGAAGCTCGCTCAACTCAGGATTTAATCGATGCCGTGAAAGTGGCTCAAGAATATTCGTTGCCATACTTTATTTTGGGCGGAGGATCGAACACCTTGGTATCTGACGAGGGCTATCAAGGGTTGGTCATCAAAGCTGCAAATCGCAATACGAAAATTGAAGGTGAACGTGTGACGGTTGAGGCTGGAGTTATTTCTGCCACAGTTGCTCGCGCCAGTGCAGACAAGGGTCTGCGTGGTTTTGAGTGGGCCATTTCCTTGCCGGGGACGATCGGGGGAGCGGTTCGTGGCAATGCGGGTTGTTTTGGTGGCGAGATTAAGGATGCTTTGGAAACTGTAAAACTTTTACGTAATGGCGAGGTTGTGGTTGTTCCGGTTGCTGACATGCATTACAGCTATCGTCACAGCATTCTAAAAGATGAGGGTTACGAGAACGATGTTGTGCTTGAGGCTACTTTCAAGCTCATGCCAGGTGATCGTGCTGAAGCTTTGGCCTTGATCGATAAGAACTTGGCTGGACGTAAGGCCTCACAACCGCTTGGCTCATCGTCAGCTGGCTGCATGTTCAAGAATTTTGAGTATACATCTGAAAGCGAGATCGCTAAGCTGGCGGGCAAGATCGAAATTCCTGAGGCCATGAAAAATATGCACCGTTTGGGCGCAGGTTGGATAATCGATCAACTTGGCTTGAAGGGAACAAGGATGGGGGAGGCCCAAATTGCTCCGCAACACGGCAACTTCCTTTTGAACGTGGGCCATGCTACAGCTAAAGATATCGTGACCTTGATTAGTTTTGTAAAAACCAAGGCTCGTGATGAGTTTGGAGTCCAACTTCAAGAAGAAGTGCAATACTTGGGATTTTAAACGCGGATTTGTGATAAGGTAGCTAGAGCAGCAAGATTCCAATGATGTTTTGTCTATGCGTATCACTGAACTGAAGGGTACCAACATGGATTTGACCGACGCGATTAAGGCTTACGTGGATAAGCGACTCAGTGCTCTTGATAAGCTGACAGAAAAATATTCTCCCTGCGATGTGGCAGCCGAAGTCGGCAAAACCAGCCAGCACCATCAGAAAGGTGAGGTCTTTTATGCCGAATTTAACCTGACAATTCCTGGAGCCATGTTACGAGCCACCTCAACCAAAGACGATCTCTACGCAGCCATCGATGACGCCAAGGACGAATTAAGGCGCCAGCTCGTGGACCGAAAGGAGCGATAATTATGTTCATCGACCAATACAAAGTCATACACTGCGTCGGTATTGGAGGTATTGGGATTAGTGCGATTGCTAAGTTTTTGTTGGTCCACGGAAAAACCGTCACAGGTTCGGATGCGTTTGCGTCGAACATTACTCGTGAGCTTGAGACTCGTGGCGTGAAGGTGTCGATTGGTCACGCGGCTGAAAATCTTCCGGCTGATGCCGATCTCGTTGTTTACACCGAAGCAGCACCGGAGGATAATCTCGAGCGCGCCGAGGCAAAGCGTCGCGGCATTACCCAACTTGGGCATTTCGATTTCCTCGGCGAGCTCTCAAAAGAGTATCGAACGATCTGCGTTACCGGTACGAATGGAAAATCGACCACCACGGCCATGACGGGGCTGATCTTTGAAGCTGCTCAACTCGACCCTACGGTTTTTGTCGGCTCGTTAGTGCCGGGCTGGAAAGATGGCAACGTTCGGATTGGCAGGAGCGATATTCTGATCAT
>JBBUCB010000047.1:0-8603 GCA_038058005.1 Patescibacteria group bacterium
ACCCGACAGCTACGACCGCGACGAATCGCAGTCTGGCCGTCGGGTTTTACAATTTCGCTAAAGTTTCTATAAATCGTGCGCCTCTCTTGACGTGAAAGCCGCTAAGGTCTAGTTATTAAGAGGTCAGAGAAGAGAGTCAACGCTGTCACACGGAGCCCAGGAACCATGCGCCTGCTCATGCTGTTGTTCGTATTCTCGGTCACCGCCCAGGCGGCCGACGTCACCAAGGACGAGGTCGACGCGAAGACCGCCTTCACCAAAGCCGACTTGAGACGGCACCGCGCCGCCTACCGCGACATCAAAGAGGATCGGGACTACGTACCACCTCCCGCCCCCACCGAAGCTGAGCTCCGCTTCGAGTACGTGGAGGCGGACGGCGCCCTGTCAGACACCGAGCTGATCCTCGAGCGACTCACGGCTTTCGTAGATCGAGCCCCCGACCTGTGCGCATCCCTCCGTAGCGCCTGGCGGGACCGCCTAAACGAACGAGAGTACACACAGCTGATCGAAGAGCTGGCCGATCTGCATGCCACGCTCGCGGTCCGACGTGACACACTAGCGATTGAGCTTCAAGCCAGACAAGTAGCTGAGCCGCCCGAAGGACTCTCACCCCAGAGACGACTGAACCTCCTCCGGTCGTATGCATGGACCAAACGGGAACTGGTCAACCTGCAACTGGACACGAACTCCGAGATTCGCGAGCATGTCCAGAGGGTGTATGAACTGCGAACGAAGCTGCTGCCGAACGGTGGTGGCTACACGCAGGACGACAAGCCCGAACCGCTCGACATCAACGTGATACCGGCTCTCTCTCCCAAGGGGACGAGCGAGTCCAAGAAGCTCTCCAGGAGCATCCTGTAGAGGGCCCCGTGCTTTGCCCGGTGACTAGCGCTATGACTCAGGTCGTAGCCAGTCGCCGGGTGATTCGTATCCAAACAAAAAAGATGTTTATGCTCCCCCAATCCGGAAGTGGCAAACGTCGCCATCCTGCATGACGTAATCTTTGCCTTCAATGCGCAATTTTCCATTGTCGCGAGCTCCGGCCTCACCGTTAAAATTGATGTAATCCTGATAGGAAATGACTTCGGCGCGAATAAAGTTCTTCTCAAAATCAGTATGAATGACGCCGGCAGCCTGAGGAGCCTTCGTGCCCTTCTTAATTGTCCAAGCACGCGTCTCCTGCACTCCTGTAGTTAAGTATGTGACCAGATCCAAGAGTTGGTAACACTTACGGATAACTTTATCGAGGCCTGACTCAGTCATACCCAAAGCCGCAAGCATATCTTTAGCTTCTTCATTCGACATACCAGCGAGCTCGGCCTCGATCTTCACTGAAATTGGTACCGCTAAACGATCAGGCCCAAGCGGCGACACCCAGTTTTGATCGTTGGCGTCCTCCTCATTCACGTTCACAATGTACAAAATCGGTTTGTTTGTCAGCAGGCGAATGTCTTTAATCGTTTCGAGCTCCTCATCAGTGAACTCGACTGTGCGAGCAAGCTTTCCAGCTGATAACGCGGTTAACCATTTCTCTAAAGCCGAAACTTGAGCCACCACCTCAGGATCCTTCCCTGCCTTAAGCTTATTCTTGACGCCATCAAGCATCTTCTCAACAGTTGCATGATCGGCCATGGCCAGCTCGAGCTCAATAACTTCAACGTCACGGATTGGATCAACCGAACCATCAACGTGGATAATGTCGTCGTTCTTGAACGAACGCACAACATGCGCAATCATGTCGGTCTCACGAATGTTGGAAAGAAATTTGTTACCTAGACCCTCGCCTTTGTGAGCGCCCTTCACAAGACCGGCGATATCGACGAACTCGATAGCCGTCTTGATGATCTTATGAGTTTGCGACATCTTGGCTAGAACATCGACCCGTTGATCTGGCACCTCAACCACGCCCACATTAGGTTCGATGGTACAAAACGGAAAATTTGCGCAATCCACCTGTTTCTTGGTGAGCGCCGTAAATAAGGTTGATTTACCAACGTTTGGGAGGCCAACAATTCCGACATTTAACATACGGGCGGTAGCCTACGTGATTTTTGGGGTTTTGACCAGCCTAGAGTGAGACCGGGGTGACCGGGTCAGGAATGGTCTCCGAGGTTTGACCGGCTTGAAGCCTGTCCAAGCGAGTTTGTACGGTGACATTTTCTGGGTTTGTAGCCAAAACTTGTTCGACTTCGGCAATAGCCTTGGCTAGATCGCCTTTTTGCTCAAAAACAACGGACAGGTACCAGTGCGCGTTAGCGTAAGCCGGAGCGAGTTCGATAACCCGTTGCAATTCAACCTGTGCGAGATCGTTTTTACCCTGACGCAGATACAGCAAACCCAGCTGAAGCCCGACGCCTACGTCATTTGGCGCCTGCGATACCACGAGTTCGAGCCCCTTCACCGCCTCGGCGAGCTGCCCTTGGCGTTCGCGAAGCAGAGCTAGATAGTAATGAGCGACAGCATAATCAGACTTAAGTGCGATAGCGGTCAGGAGATGCTCCTCGGCGTGCGCCATGGCCGCCTCTTTGCTTGCTTCGGCCTCAGCCACAACATCCCCATCATCGCTCTGCATGAGTGGATTCTGGCTGTCAGCGATACCTAGATAGGCTCGAGCAGCTTCTACACGGTAACGAGGGTTGATCGGCGCTAGCTCAATCGCCTTTTCAAAGGCGTCGATCGAGGGCTGAGCAGCATCAGGAACAACTGACAAGAGCTCGCGATAAACTAAGCCCCGTACTTCCCAGTTCAAAACATTCGCTGGCGATAAATCCGTAGCTTTTTCGGTAGCGGAAATCGCTGTAGCGATCAGCGACTGTACGTATTCATTATCCGCCGATTCTTCACTCGATAACAGCGATAAACGATGCAAAACGGCCCCAGCTAAATTTCGATAATAGGTGTCGTTCCAAGGATTTGTGACCGCAGCCTTATCGAGCAAACGAATGAGCTCGTCCACTTCCTCGGCGGTATCGGCAGAAGCATCTTTATTGATAGCCCTAGCAAAGGTGACGTCCGCAAAGTAACGTGGCATGGTCAGGAACACGGTCGTGACCGCGCACACGAGTACCAGGACCGTCACAAATACGGTAGCCAAACGAGCTCGAGCCTCATGCTGTGGTTGTGATTCGTGTTTCGGCACAAGCAGGCTCGCCAACACCCCCGACAACAACCAGAACAACATGACGAGGGTGATGTTCTGAGCGTAAATGAATGATCCGACGAAGATGACAAACCAAGCTGCAAACATCGGCAAAGCATCACGCCAGCCATTGTCCGTATTCACGAGCTTCTTCAACGCAAAAGCCAGAAGTAACACAGCAAAAAACAACCAACTCAAAACGCCTACGATACCGACAGTTGCCAGTTGCGTAGTGACAAAGGAACTACCACGATCAAAAATAATGTCCCAAAACTCGGATTGATTGATGCCCAGCGCTACGTACTTGGAATAAACGAGTGAAAATGTGCCTGGGCCAGATCCGAAGCCAAGGGAGCCTTCATTCCAGGCACCGTTCGCGATGCCCCAAGTGGTTTCGAGGTTTGGTGAGACCTCCTGCAGAAAAGGCGATGGAAAACGTGTTGGGAGAACTAAAAAGATCGCACCGAGTACAAATAACCCCATGGCTGGGGTAAAATGCAGAGGATCCTGAAACTTATCAGCATGGATAAACGCGGCCGCAAATAGGGTTCCCGAGGCAACCAAAGCCAGGGTCCAAAGCACAGGTGAGTCAAGAGCGAGCAGTATGACGAGACAGGCGATATACGTAACGATCGTAAAACCCTTAAGAGCTCGTTGCGCCCAAAGACTCGTGGACTTATAGCCAACCAACCAAAATCCGCAAGCCAAAGTCGACATGATTAACAAATACATGGCGCAAGCGTGCGGCGTACCCAGCAAATTCGTAAACGACCCGTCGCCGACACCGAAAAAGCTTGGGAGTAAAGCCAAGCCAACGATCGTGGAACTTGAAAATAAAGTCAGTACAAGCCGTTCTGCCAATCGAGAGTCTCGGAGCAAGGCTTGAGTTAGGAAGAATAAGACGATACAGCCTACCAAAGATAAAACGCTGACGTATTCCTGCGCCCCCTGCCCTATCCAGCTCGTCATCGGCGCTAACGAAGCTCCTGCACTGACACAAGTAACGATCAAGATCAGAAGTGGTACGAGAGTAAACATGCTCGGCCGCGACATCGAACGTCGCTCGAGCAGGAGCGACACCATGTAACACGCCGCGGACACCATGATACCGATCACCAAGATAGCTTGCTTACTGGTTTCGTAAATATCGGTCATCCACGGCGTAACCACAATCGGCACTAAAAAAACCACGGCCAAAAATAGCCATTGCGAAATCAACAAACAGATGGAGGCAGGGGTTCGAGGCATAAAGAGAGGGCCGCGGTTGGCCGCGACCCTCATATGATGCCACACTCCTCAATTATTCGGATACCGCGGGTGTGACCTCAGGTGTAGCTTCGGGTATTGGCTCAGTTACCGGTGGCTCCTCAATGACAGGCGCAGTCTCTTCAGGAACTTCGATTACCGGTTCGTCTACCGGAGCTTCTTCAATAACAGGTTCCTCAACAACGGGTTCTGGTTCGGTTACCTCAGTAGAATCACCGGCTACTTCTGGCTCAGGTATAGTCTCCTCTGGGATTACCGGACTTTCATCAATCGGTTCTTCAACTGGGTCAGTGACCACATCAACAACCTCAGGCTCGTAATCCTTGTGATACGCAATCACCAACCAATCAATTAGTACGCCGTTAGCGCTACTCTCAGCGTTAATGGTGAATCCAGAAGCTGTACGGTTAGTTACGTAAATTTGGCCAGTAACTCCGGATGGAGTCGCAAGTACTCGGTACGGGCTAGCTGTACCAATGATGTCATTAAACTTTGGATCAACATCTTCAAACTTAACGATAGCCGCATTCCCGTCAAAGACGGATGTACCTGACAGCTGAATAGTCATTTCACGTGATGCGGCAGCGTAAGTTTCAACATCCTCATTCTGGTACGATTTTACTACCTGAACTACTCGGCCCTTTGTAATCAAATCACCCGATTCTGTCAGGCGCCAGGTGTTACCGAGGCCAGAAATGGAGGCTACGGACGTGATCGAACCCCCGTTCAGACTCAAGCTAGACAGATTACCTGCAGAACCAACCTGGGATACCGGAGCCTCAACCAAAACCGGAGTCGAAAAGCCATCACCATCGTAATAAGAGGCGCGAATAAACACGGTAACCAGGCCAGAACCAGCCGGCAGTGGCTGCATGGCGTAACCAACAATTGGACCTGACTCAGTGGCCTTCATGGCTACGCCTGGTGTGCTTGAAGTCGTCAAAGGATCTCCGATGGCAATGGCGCCGTTTTCTGTGTTCACTCGGGTCGGAACACGACCACTCAAGGCAATTGGACTATCACCTGGCTTATAGGTACCGGCCAGGAAGCCTGGGCGAGTAGACACAACGCCGGCGATACGGTCATCGTATGTCTCCCCCGTTGAACGCTTCACCTGTTCAACACCATCACCAAAGACGACGACGTCGCCAGGGCTCAGGATCTCAGGTGACGGGAACATTTCTGCAAAATCGTAAGAGCCCGTTCCCCAACCGGCAGCGTTGGTACGCATATAACCGACGCCGTTGTTATCGTAGTAAATATAGGCAGAAGTCTGGGCCACACCCTGATTTGAGGGGTAAAGCTTACCGGAGAGCACCAAATCGCCCACATTATTAATGTAGGCCACCTCAGCACCGGCACTATTAGCAACGGACAGGCGATAGTTGTTGACGTTGGTCACCTTGTTTGAAAGCGACATCGTAAGCGTGTCGGCAGCGCTGCCGTTCCAAGCAGAGCCACGGAAGGCCAAGGTGTTTGAATCAGAGGCCGGAGCGCTAGCTGTAGCAGTAGACAGTGATTCAAGCGCCAGAGTGGCGGTTACAGAGTTGAGGCCGCCATCATCAGCGATGATATCTCCAACATGCCAGCTTGGCTGGATAAAAACCATGATTTGACCAGAGCCGACAGCCAAACCTTCAAGGGCGATACCGATACTTTGACCAGCTGCAACGTGTTTAGTCGCCTGACCTGGCGTTGACGACAACGCCAACCGATCGCCCGGCTGAATGCTGCCGTTTGAGGTATTGACGTTAACAGGGACCTGTCCGAGCAGGGCTACCGGGACATAAATTCCTGACTCCTTCCAATTCTCCTTCCAGTTACCCAGGGTATTTGGTGCGATTGAAAAGGCACCGATAGTGGTACTCGAATCCGACGCCATAGTTATTTCTCCAGAAGCATCTAACGCCAAGACATCGCCAGTACTAAAACTGTTGTAACTACCAGGGAATAACTCAGCGTAGTCTGAACCGGCAGAAGAGTTCGTAACACCGCCAGCTCCGTTACCCTCAACGGCACCAAGAGTCGTGCCATCACCGTCAAAGTATTTAATGAAATCACAAGTCGAAGTTGGATTCAAATCAGCGCAAGCCTGAATTTCAAGGCCATCGTTGGTATCAACGGCCCCATCATTAAAAATGATCGCTGCTCTACCAGAAAGTTCCGTAACAACACGGAGGTCACCAACAGTCACATCCAGGCCTCCGCGAGCCGTTAACGTTCCGGCTGACCCGTCATCGGTCAACGTCATGAAATCATTGCCGGATGCATCTTCCCAGGTGAGAGTGCCTGTAGAAATTTCACCGACGCGTATTCCTTCGTGAAAAATAAAGTTTTGACCGGCATCAAACGCGTTAACAATATCCGCATCGGACGCGTCAACGCCAGTGAGCAGTGTACCCGCGGCAGAAGTAAGGCTGATACCAACTGCAACTGATTCGTCGATATCAGCATTGTTCAGTATCAAGAACGCATCAGGGGTTCCGGTAAGAACGCCGCCATCATCGGCATTGGTCAAAAGTCCTAAGGAGTTAACAGCTGTACTTGCCGTTGCAGTATCGGTAAACGAGACTGAGAGCACGTTTAGCAGTACGTCTGAAGCATGGGTAACATCAATATCAATGTTCTCAGATGCCGTCCCGTCAGTCACAAAATTAAAATTGACATCATCATTAAAGCTGGCCGTTCCGTTTGTCGTCAAGTTGTTAAATGTGGCGTTTCCCAAAGCGGAAATAGTCCAGTCATCACCGCCAATAATAGCGACCGTGGAAGAGGCATGGCTATTTCCAATCGAGATTGCATCGGCTGAGGTAGCGTTGGTAGCAATATTGACTGTGGTCGCACCGTCAGCGGTCACTCCGCCGATGTCGATAGTGCCCGTTATGGCAGCATCAGTAATGTTTAGGGCAGTAGCGGCACTAAAGGCATTAACTGTGGTCGAGGCCGTAGCGAGCAGGTTAAAGGTAGCTGAGGTTGAGGTCAGATCACCACCGTTTAGAGCTAAGTCTCCAGCAGTTGTGATCGCTCCGCCTGCCACAATCGCCCAGCTAGCTCCACCGATGGACACCGTATCAACCGAACCGTCACCAATCGTGATGGTATCGGCATCGCCGTTGGTACCCAATAAAAGCGTATCACAAGCCGCAGAGTTACAGACTCCGACGCCGGTAGCGTTCGTGGCACCAATCAATAAAGTTCCAGCACCATTCGTATCTAGGCCAGCGCTGGCTGCCACGGTGATAACGCCAGCAGAAGATACGTCAAAATTATCAAAGTCGATAGTTCCCGTAGTACCTGCCAGTATGTTAGCCCCAATCGACAAGGCCGTTCCAATTTCGGCATCTGAAGCATCCAGGGCTGTGGTCAGGCTTGCGCTAGGATCGATGCTAAAGAGAACACCGCTAGCGACAGACTCGTTTGTATCAGCCGATTCGATAATAATGAATCCGTCCGGAGTACCAGTGGCTCCGCCATCATTTGCATTGTTCAAAGCAAGGAAATAATTCGCCCCCGTGTCGGCCGCGGCTGTGTCGGTCATGATCACCGTGATCGGCGTCGTGGAGACGTCGGTAGCGTGCGTGACCGTCACACTGAGATTCTCTGACTGAGCGCCTTCGCTGACAAATGTCAGGTCAATATCGTCGTTAAAGGCGGAGGCCCCGTTGGCGGTGATCGCCCCGAAGGTCGCGGCACCGGCAGTGGTTATGCTCCAATCGTCGCCCCCCGTCAGCGCTATGGTGCTCGAAGCGTTACTGTTACCGATCGAAATCACATCGGCTGTCGTTGAGTTTGTGGCGATATTAATGGTGTTGCCCAAGTCAGTCGTCACGCCGCCGATATCCAGGGTGGTCGAGTTGCTGGCGGCATCAAGGAAGTTAAAGGTAGCCGAGGTCGAGGTAAGATCGCCGCCGTTTAGTGCAATATCCGAAGCGGTAGTGAACAAACCCGAGCCTACAATCGTCCAATTAACTCCGCCAATGGCCACCGTATCTAACGAACCGTCGCCAATCGTAATTGCGTCAGCATCGGCGTTCGTACCGAGAGCAATAGTGTCACAGGCGGCCGAATTACAAATCGCTACTGAGGTAGCAGTTGTATTGCCCAGTGCAAGGTTTCCGGCAGCGTTCGTATCAAGACCAAGACCGGCGGCAACAGTAATTGCACCCGTCGAGGCCACATCGAAATTCGTGAAGTCGAT
>JBBUCB010000047.1:8703-20781 GCA_038058005.1 Patescibacteria group bacterium
TTGTCAGCGATTGACAGAGCGTTAGTATAGTCCGTGTCAGTCACAATGATGGCGGTGGTGGCTGGAGCAGAAGCCGACAGGGTCATGACACCGGTGGCAGCAATCGACCAATCATCTCCACCAGTGAGAGCTACCGTAGACGAGACATGGCTGTTACCAATCGTGATAACGTCGGCAGCCGTGGCGTTGGTAGCGACATTAACCGTGTTGGTACCGCTGTTCGTGACACCACCAATATCGATCGTCGAGGTCACGGCGGCATCATTGATATTGAGCGTGGTGGCGGCATCAAAGGCATTAACTGTAGTCGCAGTTGCGGCTAATAGGTTGAAGGTTGTCGCAGATGTCGTCAGGTCTCCCCCATTCACAGCCACATCGCCAGACAGCGTCAATTCGATGGCTGTCAGGTCGAGGTTTCCGGTGGCATCAGCAGCTAAAGTAACATCAGCAATACCTACACCAGCGCTGTACAACTTCAAAATGCCACCCAAGGCGTCGGTGGTTCCCAAATCAAGCTGCCCCGCGCTTTCGTCAAAGAACAAGGAGGCTCCGGCCACAGTTGCAGCGCCGATAACAAGATCATCGGCCGTGGCTGTCATGTAGGTAAACGTCCCGCCATCAGTCCATTTTGAAACTGCGCCGCCTGTAACAATGTCATCGACGGCCTGGTCGAGGTCATCAAGGACATCTTGAACCGTTGTTCCACTCGAAAGGGCGAGCTCATCAAAAACACCGATCAACGAGGCACCGGAGGTCACGTTATTAGTACCCAGACCGTCGAGCTCGATAGTTTTAATAAACACGTCGCCCTCCTTATCGATTCTAAAACGATCCGTTCCATTGTCGCCAAGACCAAAAATTGTCTCATCGGCCGCTGCGGCGGCAGGGTTAATGTAAACAACACCCGTTGAAACCGTAGCTCCCGTAGGATCACCGGTGAAAACTGCATTTCCCGATGAATTCAGGGCCACGATAGCGCTTGTGGTCGCACCGTCAGTATCTGAATCAAGACCGTCCAGAGTATCCGAGTTTAAAGCGTATGGTGCAGCCACGATTTGTTTTCGAGGGCTTAAAACTTCTCCGCCAACCGTAACTCGCAAATACAAAGCTGCGTTGTCACCAAAAATCGAATCGCCAATGGCTGCGTACGACGAGCCGGTGTCGCCCAGGGCCTCCGAGAATAAACCGTCAGTCAGGGTTACCGAACGAGCCGTAGCCGTAGCACAAGACGCGGACGAGTTAGACCAGACACACGTACCGGCTGAAACATCGGTGTACAGCTCAAAGATCATGCTAATCGTCGTGTCAGTAACGGGGATGCCGTTGGCATTCAAAACACGTCCCTGGTAGTTGACGATATTGGGAGCCGAGGCGGCCGAAACTGTTTGAGTCGGCAAGGCCGCGGATACCAGTTGCGAAACGCAAAAACACGCCAACAACACCCTGGCGAGTCTACGTTTTACCCTATGTTTGCCTGGCTGAAACATGCTGTTCCCCCGATACATGTTGCAACGCCACATTCATCGCCAGTGGCGCTGGCTCTGGCTTATCCGTGTAGTCGACTGGACGAACAATCTCTTCTGCGTATCCGGGCTTGTTGTAGGTCACAAAATATTCGTTCGGCCCGAGCAAAAACGAATACCGACCAAGACTGTCACTAAGCGCAGTCTCGACGAGTTTATTATACCTCGGTTCGAAGACTCGAATCACCGCATTTCCCACAGGTTGCTGGGTAACGGCATCGTAGACAAGACCCCAGCCTTTCGGGCGCCTCGGTTTAGCCAAACGAAGCACCAAAAGCAGCACCAATACCTGAACTGCAATCATGACTCCAGCTAAGACTGACGGGCTAATTACGTATACAATGCCTGACAACAATACGCCGACTGGAGCAGTAATCATCTGCAGCGAGCGCGCGAAACGTTTAAAAGCCAAGGCTCGTGGAGCGTGAAAAGCTTCAGCCTGCGATGGATCAAGAGGAATATTGGCTGCCACTAAGGCCTCAGCATCGGTAATTTCCAGGGTTTGGCCCAAATAGACGTCGAGGTATTTACCGTCGACCTTCATGCCTTGCAGATACTGACTTGGAAAAACAAAACCCGACTTAACCACCACAAGTCGATACTGCCCAGGAGCAGCGGACAAGGAATATCGACCGTTTGAATCAGTTACTGTCGTTTTTGCGAGCCGATTATCCGCTATCCGGTAAAGACGGACAATAGCTAGTTCAATCGGGACTTTAGAAATTGCGTTGTAAACCACGCCGTAAGTCTTACGCTTCTTACGACCGAAGAGTAAAAACGGTGACGTAAACAAGAACTGAAGGTACGGCAAAAGATTAAAACCAACAACTAAGGCAATTATCGTTCCCGTCGCGATGACGGCGATAACTGGCAAGGCTATGTCTGCAGCTGCCTGGGCTTCCGGAGAGTTAAGCAGATTTTTCGTGCTCTCAACCAGGTTATCTAGCTGCGGCGGAAAATCAGCGGGTACAACTGGCTCCTCAACGCGCACGAGTTCGATGCTTGGTGCCAGAATGTTGTTAGACACACGAACGGTACTACTTGCCTCTTCATAGCCAGTCTTGCTGGCATAAACTCGGTAGGTTCCGTTTGGGACGTACCAGGAAAAATAACCCGATGTAGTCACGATCGGGTTATTCTGATCGTAGGCTCCCGCATTCCAGGCTACTTCGGTGCCTTGTGTTAGGCCGTAAACAGTTACGATACTGCCCCCGAGTAGCACCCTCTCCCCGTCAACCATCTCAAAGACGCTACCTCCAGACACCACATCGACTCCGACGTTCTCCGACGCCTGTGAACCGTCTGCGAAAATGGCGATAGCGCTTAAAACATCGTCGGCTTCAGGCGTAGGAATAGTGCCAGAAAAAGTCCCGTTTTCATTGGGTGACAACACGTATTCGGTATCGCCGATCACGATCAGTACCGCACTTGGTACCTCAGCCGCATCGACCTCAACCACGATGACCGTTTGGGTATCAGGCAAAACTTCAATCTCTCCGTCACTTTCCCCGAGCGCAAGATCGGGTGCAGCAAATAACTCGACATCGATCACGATCTCGTCATTGCCACCAGCACCTCCTTCGTCAGGGACTACTTCTGGACCCTGATCGGGCTGCTGTTCAGGATTTGGGCTTGGCTCAGGGCCAGGACTAGGCTCTGGCTCAGACACCGGTGGCTCAGGCTCGGGAGATGGCTCGGGTTCAGGCTCAAGGTCAGGCTCCGGTGTGGGATCTGGTTCAGGTTCGGGCTCGGGTTCCGGACCTGGAACGGGACCGCCGCCACCCCCGCCGCCGTCACTACCGATGGCCGCCGACTCCCGTCCACCCGTTAAATTTGTCGACACGCCCGCACCGCTCCGTGCCCCAATTGGCAAAGGAATCGAACCGTCATTCCCCGAAGATCCCGCCAGGGCAATGTACTGCGTCCCCTCGCTAGAGGGGTTGGTAATACGATTCGTGCCACTGGCCTGTGACGAAGCATTGGTACCGACCTCAATTGTTACAACCACACCGATTGCAGCCGTCCCCGCAGCACCTGCACAACGAGTGATGGTCAATACGTCAGCAGCCATCGCTACGGACAGCTGAGTCGAACCACAGGCGGAGCCGATAGTCGCGTCAACGCTATCGTGTTCTAAATCAACATCAGCTGAAGTAATCGTCGAGGTATCGAACGCGCTCGGAAAGGTGAAAACAAGTGTCTCACCCTCAACCCAGGCATCGACCAAAGTAAACACAAACTTATGGTTCGAGGCCGTCGAAATCTGCAACGATGAGGGTTGATCGGTCAGGTTATCAACGGTGGCTGCCAAAGCGGTCGAAATCGAAAAAAAAAGACTATTCGCGATCAGTGTAAAAATCCCGAAACTAAAAACGGTTTTTTGACGAATGCTTCTCCCCCCAAAAAAAATCACATTAGCGGCGTCGTGCTCGTACAAAAGCGTAGGCTGCCCCAGTAAAAATCAGACCGAGAACAGCAAAAACGCAAAGCATTCGCCATGGAAATAGTACCACGTGTGTCGTAGCTGTTATGACTGCGTCAGAATTGTCAGGAAAAACATATAACTCAGCGGTGTAGGGACCGAAGCGCCAAGGGCTTCCCCGCCATTCTTCTGTAAAAACTCGATTCGTATAGCCTGGGACGCGTCGTCCGGTGGGGTTAAGCGAGATCAACTCGACTTCTTTGCCCCAAATATTTTTGATCACAACACCCACCTCTGGTTCCGCTAAGCCAGCTCCGGAATTCGTGATCAATGTAGCAAAACGTACCGGCAAACGCTGGTCATTCTCGGCTACAGTGTCAAAAGTATCAATGCGTAAATTTGAACCCAGATCACCGCCGATTTCCAGAAAAAAGAGCGCTGCTAGGCCGCTTGTCACGCCTACCCCGACGTTGTTCTCGGCCTGGGTTGTCGCAATCACTGCAAATGAAAAAACCTGACTAACAACGTCCGCAGGCACGGTCACCGTCACCTCGACCGCTTGGTCAGCACCTGATTCCAACACAAAGGAGTCTCGATCTACAACAATCCAGTCGTGCTGTGATGGTTCAATAGTACCGAAACGCAAATCGTCCGCAGAAGCACCAAAAGATAAGCCCGAAAGAGTGAGCGAGTAGGTCTGTATGTCTTCCGAATCATTTTCGAAACGAATGGTTTGGTGAACTTTTTCACCAGGTAAAACTGACAAGGTGACCGATTCAGGATCGACCGTGGCTGCCTGAGCCAGAGGTGAATACGAACTAACCGCGAAGGCGACAAGTACGGTCACCAAAAGGTAACGCATAACTAGTAATTACCTACAAATACTACGGTCAATGTGTGAGAATATGCCCCATTCACCGTAGTTTCCGCCGCGGCCGCCTTAAGCGTCAGGAAATCGCGCGCCTTAAGAGTAGCATTCGACCGGCTCGCCACCTGCTGCAAAGTCGTCGTAAAACCCGTATCGGCAGTATCAAAAGTCGAGCTTGTTAATGACTGATCCGACGATCTTCCTCCATATTCTTCAAACTCAGCCGTTACCGAACCGTCATCTACGTCATTAAGTACATCTCCCCCACTTGTTTGGAAATTCTGGTCCTCTCTTACATAAACAGAGTAACCCGTAGGCACATCAGCCGCCACTTCCCAACCAAAAATGCCGGTCGTAACCGAGGTCGGCGTAATAGACGTCAGAGGCATAGTTGAACCAGTGAGCTCGTAAACGTAGTCGCCGACACTGTCGATGACTGGCAAAGAGCTAGCATATTGGAAAAAATCAATGGTCAGGGTAGTTCCAACGACAGCGGTGATTCTTCCCATGGCCGCGACCTGATTTAGTCCCTCATTCTGGATCACGACCAGATAATCGCCCACCGCGTAACCGGTAGCTGACGTTATCGTAACAGAGGTGGAAGTAATAGCCGTAGCCGCCACCTGTGAGGCAGTGTCCTGAGCAATTACGTTAAAATGGACGGTCGGATCATAAACACCTGCCCGGTAACCCTGGTCTACGCGATACGAAGTGGAGCTAGATACCCCCTGAATGAATTCAAGCGAGTCACGGACCTTATAGGAGGTCGATGTTGCCGTATCAAGCCCACCAACCCCAACTGAATCAAACCGAATCTGGTAATTGGACGAAGACATGGCAGCTTTAACGAGCAATGGCGAAAAAATCGCTAAATTTAGCGAAAAGATAAAATAGAGGCTCCTCAAAAAACTTCGCATATGGCCTTATGAACACAATAAGTCGTCAGCTAAGTTCACACAAGCCGAAAAAGGGGATAAGTATGTGGATAACCTGAGTACAAATTGTTAGTTACTTTGTCTACGCCTGCGTAGACATAATAGTTAGCAAACTTACACGTTCAAAATGTTATCCCCCGTTCCTCCACATGGCGGGATAAGTACCCACTGCAATATAGGACCTACAATTCTAGCTTCCGAACGTTATGCTTGATGGTGATCTGGGAGTCTCAATCTACCCGCAACGCCGACGGTAACTGTAATGATGTTGCTCATGAAACGTCTGTAAGAGTACTGGTATACGATGTCGGTAAATACAAAAGCTCCTCGCGCTGGGCGGGGAGCTTTTGTGTCTGGTTACTTATCGATTCTGCACCGAGCTCGATCGACAAATACAGAGCTTACGAGTGACCGTCGAAGACTGGTCGAACTAACCGTATCGTCAGACCTTATAAAATGAATATCTTAGTTCAAAGGGTTTCCTATGGAACATATTGATGTTTCACGTGGAACAATAACCACATTATATTGGCTTATGCTAGCAATTTTATACAGTATGGTGCCCCCGCTTGGACTTGAACCAAGATCCCAGGCTTAGGACGCCCATGTTCTATCCAGTTGAACTACGGGGACCATATGCATGTGTCGCAAAACATCGTTAACGCGCTGTGGTATAATGCGAACAGTAAGCGAACACAGTATAGTCTTTGTCTAGCCTTAGGGTCAATATGCAAATGGAATTTCTTATCGTCATTTTCTTACTCGTCGTCACTCTGGGTGCTTTGGGTTTTATCGTTTTACGCCTATTAACTCAAAAAACTGCAGATCCAACGATCGCTTTGCTTGAGCAACTGAACGTCATGCGCAAGGAGCTGTATGACGGGCAAGACAAGGGACGGGTCGAAATGCAATCCCAACTTGGCCGTGTGAACGACCAGGTCTATAAGGGTATGAGCGATTCGCAAAAGGCCATGCAGACGCAATTCGCACAGACCTCCAAGATCATCGAAGACATCACACTCCGACTCACCACGCTCGACGCTACGAATAAACAGGTGCTGGACTTCTCATCGCAGCTCCAAAGCCTCCAGGACGTCTTAAAGAACCCCAAAGGCCGTGGGATCTTGGGAGAATACTTCCTCGAGACCGCGCTCAAGAATGTTTTGGCACCTGAGCACTACAAAATGCAATATAAATTTGCAAACGGAGAGATCGTTGACGCCGCGGTCTTACTCGACGGTAAAATTATTCCGATCGATTCCAAGTTTAGTTTGGAAAACTACAACCGCTTAGCAGTCGAGCAGAATCCCGAAGCTCGCGAGAAGCTCGAAAAGACCTTCTTGAACGATTTGAAACTGCGTATCCAAGAAACCGCTAAGTATATTCGCCCCGAAGAGGGAACAATGGACTTTGCTTTCATGTTCATTCCTCACGAAGCCGTCTATTACGATCTGCTCGTCAATAAAATCGGTTTGATCGCTGACGAAACCGATAGCCTCATCGCCCGAGCCGCCTCAAAATATCGCGTCATCATCGTCTCACCAACATCCTTCTTTGCCTTCTTGCAGACTGTATTACAAGGTCTCCGAGCTTTGAAGATCGAAGAAAGTGCCCTCATGATTCAGAAACAAGTCGAAGAACTCGGCAAACACATGCGTGCCTACAACGAGTATCACGGTAAAGTCGCCAAAAATCTTGCAACCACAGTGAATCAGTTCAATTTATCCTCTGGCGAGCTCCGTAAGATAAGTAAGGACGTGAATAAAATTACTGTCGGTAAAGGTGGGGAAGTAATTGAAACAGAGATCGTGGAGCTACCAGTAATCGAGTAAACGTCTAAACATAAAACCGCCTGATCGGCGGTTTTGTGTTTGGGCTTACTTTTTGGTGAGCTTATTCAAGTGCGCCATGGCGCGGCTCTTTACGCGAGCGGCGGCGTTCTTCTTGATGAGGTTCTTGCCGACAGCTTTGTCGAGAGCCTGGCCAAGATCACTTACCAATTTCTTGGCTTCGTCGAGCTTGTTAGCGGCCAACAACTTACGGAAGTTGCGGCGCATGTAATCGATGCCTTCGCGCATTTGCTTGTTGCGACCGGCGCGGACAATGCTCTGGCGTAAGGCCTTTTTGGCGTTTTGGAGATTTGGCATACTGCATTACTGGTCCTCCCCCTTGCCCCCTCCCTTAACGGGAGGGGGTAGCGAGAGTAAGTGATAAAAAGTAGGCGTAGGATAGCCGAGAAGCTAAGAAACGTCAAGAAACCTTGAGGAAGCTCGACACCAATCGATCAACCGAAATATCCGGGGCCAGGCCGGTTTTCATGGATTTATCTAGTTTGAAGGCTAATCCATGCAAGGATTCAAGCTTTGTCTGCGACCAGGCCCGGACCTCGGTCAGAAGTTTTTGCGCGACAAACGGATGAATCGACAAAGCGTCAGCAATGTCCTGTTTCATGGCCTTGGGGTTACGATCGACAACGTCACGAGCCTGGATAAGCAAGCGGATCTGGCGCAAAAGCATGCCAAAGAGCTGAAACTCGTCCGCGCCAGCCTCACGCTCTTCGGCGAGCTTGCCGAGGGCTCGGGCTGACTGACCAGACGACAAGGCGTCCATAAAGGCAAAAATATCTTCCTGCGACTCGACTCGAACCAGTTCGGTGATCATTTTCTGATCAATCGGAATGCCATTTGCGTACGCAGCAAGTTTTTGCAGCTCAGCATCGATTCTCCAGCTATCGGCTCCCGTTCGTGACAATAACGCCGATAACATCGCTGGCATCAAAATAGCTCCGTGAAACTTAGCTCGACTCATGGCCCAAGTTGTCAGCTCGCCGCCCTCAAGCTGAGGGAGTGGGTAAGTGTAAACATCGGGAATGTCCTTCAAGGCCTTAAAAATTTCTGACTTCTCAAGCGTCGCTGGTGCCACAGCGTCAGCAAAAATAAGAATCGTCGAACTCGGCGTCCGGGAAAAACCCTCAACCCAGGGCTTTGACTCAGCTTTCTTTAGCGACGACACGAGACCACGCACAATGACCATGCGTTTTTCAGACAAAAACGGTGAGGCCTGAGCTGCTCCGATAACTGCACCGCGTTCAGCCTCAAAACCATCACGAATCACAAATTCATCGACATTCATGCCGGCTGCATCGAATTTCTCAGTAAATTTCTGACGCATGTCCAAAGCGCGCTCCTTAACGCGTAGGGCATCATCGCCGTAGATGAAGATGATCATAAGCGGTAAAGACGGCCGTCTGTGCGGTATGGTAGCCTGTTCATTAAGCCTATGCAAAAGTATCCCATCATCGCCCTCGTGGGCCCAAGCGGGGGAGGCAAAACCTCCTTACTCCTCGAGATGATCAGGCGCTATCCCGATCTTTGCGCCCCTATCAAATCGAAAGTCACCAGAGCGCGAAGAAATGAACAGGACGGCATTTTTTACGACTTTGTAACGCCCGAAGAATTTGCCAAACTCGACGCCGAAGGTCGCCTATTCCAACAAATGCGTTTCGGCGGCCATCGTTACGGTTGCGATCGCGAGCAAACAGATGCCATCGTGGCGCAGAAAATGGGTCTAGTGGTCCTGATCCAACAATCGGTAGTCGATTTTAGAAACGCGGGCTATCGCGTGCACTTGGTTCAGATCATCCCTGAAGGTCATCACCCCAGAAACGAGGCTCAACGTATCCGTGACGATGAGGAACGAGCCAAGATTCAGCTTGATTACGACACCACGATCATCAACTCATTCACTCCGGGGGGCTTCAAAAAGGCTACCGATGCCCTGGCGAAAGCTATCGAAACGATTACTTAATGTCTCCCCAACGTTTTTCACTACCAACATCAACCACAAGTGGTACATCGAGATCGATCACCGACGCCATCAAGGAACGAACTTCTTTCTCAAGTTTCGGAACATCGTCTACAGCCACCTCAAATACAAGTTCATCGTGAACCTGAAGCAACATTTTGGCATCAATTTTAGCCCTACCTAGCCAATCGGCAATCTTAATCATGGCCATTTTCAAAATATCGGCCTGAGTTCCCTGAATCGGCATGTTTACCGCCATACGCTCGGCGGCGGCCACGAGTTGCGGTACTCCAGAGCTTATATCCGGCAAATAACGACGGCGTCCGAACAGAGTCTCAACGTACCCATCTTCACGGGCCTTCCGTTTCATCGAATCCATATACTCATGAACAGCTGGATGGACTTGAAAATAACGTTCAATGAATTGCTTAGCCTCGGCATAGCTCAAGCCAGTAGCTCGTGCCAGAGAGTGCGCCCCAACTCCGTAAAGAATACTGAAGTTAATCGCCTTAGCAGCTGCACGTTGATCTTTGGTGACCTTGTCTTCTGCCACCTCCCAAACCTCGGCAGCAGTACGGCGGTGAACATCAACACCTTCCTTGAAAGCACCAATAAACGATTCGTCCTTGGCCATGTGGGCAGCCAAACGCAGCTCGATCTGCGAATAGTCGGCTGACAGCAAGACCCTGCCCTTATCGGCAATAAAAGCCCTGCGGATCTCAAGCCCGAGCTCGCTCCGAATCGGAATATTCTGAACGTTAGGGTTGGACGATGATAAACGACCAGTCGCCGCCACGGTCTGACTAAACGTGGTGTGAATACGGCCATCAGCAGCTACGAGTTCTGGCAAAGTGTCAGCGTAGGTCGACTTTAACTTCGCAACCTCGCGATATTCTTCGATCAAGGCAATGATCTCGCTCTCCTCGGCCAGCTTTTCAAGTTCGGGAGCGGCTGTTGAGAAGCCATTCTTCGTTTTCTTGATGCCCTTAGTCGGCAAGCCAAGATCGACAAACAAAATATCGGCCAGCTGGGCAGGGGAGTTGATGTTGAATTCCTTGCCGGAAAATTTGTAGATCTTTTTTGTCAGCGATTCGAGTGTCTTAGCAAAATCTTCACCGAGTTGCACCAATTTCTTCTTGTCGACAAGAATACCGTCGCGCTCCATGCGGAAAAGAATGCGCACGAGCGGCGCCTCTATGTCGCGATACAACGAAGCCATGCCGTCAGTCTGCAATCGACCCACGAGTTTATCGGCCAGTTGAAGCAAAAGCGCGACGCGATCGATAATCGGCGTGCTCGCCGACACGGTTAAGTTCAAATGATCTTGAACGACCTCTTCAAAGCTGAAATCTCGGCTCGATGACAACAAGTACGCGGCCAACATGGTGTCGACAATCTCAGTATTCGCAAAAACCTCCTCCGAATGGACCTCGACGCGTGCCAAGGCATGCATTGCCTGCTTCAGGTCATGAGCGATGACCACTGTACAGCCCTTGAGGAACTCGGCCACCTCAACTAAAGCTGCAGCTTGAGGCTCTTCAGTCACAAACGCACCCTTACCATCGCTAATTGCCACCCGAGCCACGCCTCCCCCGAACAGATCAGTGGCTTTTGACTCAACAATCAAAGCCACGCGCTTAGTATCGAGCTCACGCAAACTCTTCACTTCGCGCAAGGTCGACAAGCTCTTGCTGCGCTTCTTGCCGTCCCCTCCAGCCACCTGTCCTGAGCGAAGGCGAAGGACGGGGGAGCCAGAGGGGGTCGTCACTTCATTGCCCTTACCCTCGTAGCGCTTAATCAACGACTTAAACTCATAATCGCGGAACAACCCAAGTAATCGCTCGGTATCCGGCTTACTCGTAATGGTTTGCTCAAGATCAAATTCTTTAAGCGGCACGTCGCGCACAATCGTCACCATGCGACGCATGAGGTGAATGGTGTCCTCTTGTCCTTTAAGCTTCTTAACGTACTTCTCTGGCAACGTTCCGGCCTTCATGGCCTCGAGCAAACCGTCGACCGTGCCGTACGCCTTCAAAAGTTCGGCTCCGCTCTTAGCACCAATACCGGCCACGCCCGGAAGGTTATCGGAGGTATCACCAAGCAAGGTCTTCAAATCGATCAACTGAGCAGGCGTCAGGTCGTAGCGCTCTTTGATAGCCGCCTCGTCGTAAATCTTGACCTCAGACAAACCTTTAATGAAAAACACGACCTTAGTTTTCGGCGAGACCAACTGCAAACTGTCGAGATCGCCAGTAACAATCAAGGTCTCGATGTTGCCAGTGTCTTCATTAATCTTGGCGACGGTACCGAGAATATCGTCTGCCTCAAAACCCTTTACCGAAAAAGACGGAATGCCGTACGCAGCCAGAATGTCTTGAATAATCGGAATCTGAGCGTAGAGCTCGTCCGCTTTCTTTTCACGAGTAGCCTTGTACTCCTTATATTCCTCGTTACGGAAAGTTCCTCCCGGCAAATCCCAAGCCACAGCCATGTAGTCCGGCTTGTAAGCCGACAACATTTTCTCGA
>JBBUCB010000048.1:0-3688 GCA_038058005.1 Patescibacteria group bacterium
AATACTCATTATGTCCGGTAATTTTCTGTTTAGAAACGATGACCTCGAGAAAACCACGAGCGTGCTTTCGGGCGGTGAGCGAGCTCGCTTGTGCCTTGCCGGTATTTTGCTGCGCGAGCATAACGTCTTATTGCTCGACGAGCCAACGAACCACTTAGACGTCGAAACCGCCGAAGCACTCGCTGAGGCTTTGAAAGAGTATGGTGGCACGGTTGTTTTTGTGTCACACGCTCGAACCTTTGTAAACGCACTTGCTGAGGACATCTACGAGATCCGCAATGGAACCCTGCGTCATTACACTGGCACCTACGAGGAGTATGTGAACGACCTCGCCCACGCTATCGAGCCCGAAGTTGACGACCAAAAGTCAGAGGTCGATAAACAACAAAACGCCAAGTTACGAGCCGAACAGCGTTTGCTTTTGAAAGAGAAGCAGCGTTCCCAAGATCGCCTAAGTGCTGAGGTTGATAAATTAGACAAAGAAAAAAGCGCTATCTTGGCTTATTTCTTTGAGAACCCCACTGATTACGCTACCGAGAAGTCTCGCCGGTTGATTGAACTCGACGAGTTGTTATTGAAGCAAGAGCGGCTGTGGCTCAGGCTCCAGGAAGAGATCGATGAACTGCGTAAATAAAAAAGCATTGCCGAGCTTAACTGATTTTCTAATTGAGAGGGCGTGCATTTCGTGTGGCATTGAGCTCGTTTCGAGCTTCGGGTCGTTCATTGTTGAGTTCGTTTAGGACTTCTTTAATTTCCTGTCGGGCCTCACGATTGATCTCGTGTAAACGTTCTTGAAAACGTTCGTCGTACATGGCCTCGAGCGCCTCATCGACGTCAATGTCGATTTGCGAAAATGTGCCAACATGCTCGCCGTAAGCTTTAAGTACTGTTTCGCTTAGCCAGCTGTCCATGTCGATATTCAGTGCGGAGTTCATCGCCTCCTCAGCCTCTTCACGACTCATGCGACCAGCGTTAACTTCATCGCGAATGTAGGTTTTATGACTTTCGGTTTCGAACCTTCGGTTATGTAAAGCTATGGCGGGGAGCAGCTGCAATTCACCCTGCTGATACGCAAAATCACCTTTTTCAACAGCTAAGGCAAAGAATTGGTCGTAGGGCAAGCGATCACGTTTGACCGCGTCTTCGATTTCTTTGCAATGATCGGCTTGTGCGTGCGCCATTTCGTGGGTGACAATAGCGTACCAGGCGTCTCGATCCTTTACGTTGAGCGCGATATAGCTTTCCTCCAACGTGTGTGGCTTCAATTTGCTCGAATGGAAGTAAGCTAGTTCTTCAGTGCCGTCATTCGTTCCTTCTCCGATTTCACTGTTATATTGGAAAATCCTCCCCCTGGCGTGGAAGTCGGCTAGGTTTTCGATGGTCAGTTGCGAATCGATAACAATTTGTTCCTCGTCACCTTGTTTACCCTGGGCATCAGAGAGATGTTTAGAGCTACGAATGAGTTTTTCAACGACTCCTTGGGAGCTGACATTATCGGCTACGATTTGGTTAATATACACTTTGTTTTCAGGCTGAAGTTCATGGACGTCCTCTGGCTCTGTATTACAGCCAGCGGCCATACTGGCAATTGCGGCCATCCCAAAAAGTGCTTTCATATGTGGACCAGTTTAGCACGCGTTTTGAGCCTATGGTAGCATGGGACGCTCTGGAGGTTACAGGCTGCCTCCCCCCGGACTTTTTACCTGAGGCCCTAGGCGAAATGTCTCAATTATCGTACGCTAAGCTGCAAGGGCTTAATGTAATTACTGAACGACTTCTGTGAATAAATTGCTAATTGTGTTTTTGGCTTTAGGGGGAGGATTGCTGCTCTTCGTATTGATTGGAGCGGTATCGTTTGGGTACCTGCCTCAGGTTGGTGAAACTTTGCACATGGGCGGAGCGAAAGATTTGGGCGTGACCTATACTGACGTTGACTATATTAATGCCAAGGAGAAGTTCGAGGCCGCAACTGCGACACAGACAGTGAAGCAGAGCTTTAGCGGTGAGGAGTTGACGGCGCTCATCAATGGTTGTTCGGATAAGGTTTGTCTCGTTAAAAGTGTCCAGGTGAAAACGTACGCCGACGGTGGAGTTGAGATTTCTGGAATGGTTGATCGCAGTAGAGTCGTAGACCTCTTGCGCGGCGGCGTGCAAACTTCGGGAACGGATACTAATTTGGAGGCGATTGCTAAGTATCTCCCAGCTCAACCTTCGTTTTACGTAAAGGCCGTCATCACCGGTCAACAAGACGTGGTAGTTTTAGATCTTGAAAAGGCTAAAATTGCTGGCCTTGAACTGACGGGTGACAGCCTTATCGGAGTAGAACAAGAGCTCGAGAGTGCCATTATGGAATATTTGGCTTCGTTGCCAGGTACGCAGATTTATGACTTCACTATTAGTGAGGAAGGTATTTTTGTGGATGCCGAGTTAATCTCGATAATTCGCTAACTCCTGCACTTTGGTGCAGGCGTTGTGCTTTTCTGTGGAAAAGGTCTTGACTATGATTGCTGAGGCGTGTTAGCTGAAAGTAGCCTTTAAATATGTTTTATCCGTTCGTTCACCGACTTAAGCCGACATGATAGCCACTTTTTGTTTCACGTCTGGTGGCTTCCATGTGCGCTGAAGTCAACCAGACGTTTTTGTTTGTCTTCAGGCACAGCCTTATTCATCTAACTCTCGGCCTATGTACGACGAAACCATGTCTGGTCGCGAAGAGGAACAGTCGATGAATACCGAGCAGCCACCCCGAGATAATCAGCGTACAAAAGAGCAGAGTAATCGCGAAGACGCCGACAAACGTCAGCGTGACAGTCAGAGTGCCGGGACCACTGACAAGCGTAACCGTTAAGCGTGAAACTCCTAAGAATTCACCGAGCATCGGAAACCGCCATTGTCTATGACTATTTTCTCAGTCCTCAAACAGGAACATCGCAACGTGAATAAGATTTTTTCTGAACTTCAGGACATGCGCGAAGATTCAGAGAGAACGCCACAGGAGTGGTTCGTGCTCTTAAAACAAGAGCTCTTGTCTCATGCTGAGGCTGAGCATAAATCGTTGTATGACAGGCTGATCGACGAGCCCGCCACTCACGACGTCGTGGTCAGTTCGGAAACCGAACATGAAACCGTTGAGAGGCTTTTGCTAGAGCTGGAAGCGCTCGACATGAATAATCCTACTTGGATGCAGAAGTTAGCCGTGCTCAAGGATCACGTCGACGATCATGTCCATGAAGAAGAAAATATCATCTTTCCACGTGCCAAGGCCATTCTCGAGAAGAACGAACAGGAAGAGATTGCGGAAGACTACCAGGATCGTAAGTATTACTTGCTCGAAACCTTTGCGTAGTTAGCCATACGCTTGCAAAAAATCCCCCAAGCGGGGGATTTTTGGTTAGGCTATCTTCTTTTTGGCTTGACTTTCTTTGGCGGCACGACGTTCATCTGCCTCTGCCATAAGCTGGTGTAACTCTTCTTTATGTCTCTCGGCCGCAGCCCTGAGCTCTTTACGGTCTTCAGGATTATAGACCATTGGGGATTCCTCGGCCTCATCCATGTTCCAATCAAAAGCTTCACTTCCAAGTACCGTTTTTTCTCCCCCAAGTTCGAGGTGGGGCGCTGTAGCGTCCTCAACTTTGGGACTGAAATCTGCAATCTCCTGAGCGCGATTTTTGGCCATGCGCGCCTTGCC
>JBBUCB010000048.1:3788-10452 GCA_038058005.1 Patescibacteria group bacterium
GCGCGATTTTTGGACAGATTCTCATGGTGAGCGTCGGACAGCGCCTCTATGTCTTCATTGGCTAAAACAGACTCATCAACGTTGAGTAGGTCGTAAGCACTTTGATCGATTGCCCCTTCTGCACCGGGAGTACGTGCGCCTTCATCGCGCATTTCGCGAGCTGTTCTTACGAAAGCTTTTTTAGCTTCAGGAATTTTGTCAGCAGTTTTCTTATCTAGAAAAAATTGGCGATCTTGAGTTTCTTCTGCATTGTGTTTCTCCAGTCTTGCTGCTAGATCTCGGGCGGCATTGTCTTTGGCGTGTTCACGCAGTTGAGCCATTTTCTTTTGCACATCCAATTCACGCTTATTGGGCACAAGCCCTCTTGGTAATTCTCGTTCCATAGGTATTAAAATAATTACCTATAGGTTAGCACGACGCGCCATGCAATCACCGGAAAATATGCACACTCGCAGAACAAGTGTAGGGTTCCTTGTGTTTCGGGACGGTCCTGATTACACTACCGAAGGTTTGTCCTGGGGGTTCCGTGGAAATGGAAGTGTTCGGTGTCCTGCTCCTGATCGATGCGGAGGGAGCGCGGGGGAAGTCGCTGAGCGAATGCATGAAAACGCTCCATGAACCGGAGAGAACGGTGGTCATCGGACCGGGGAAGTACGAGGTCGAGAAGGTCGACAACCCGTTTTCACCGGCCAGCGCTGGCACTCCCTGGATCGTGATCAAGGGTACCCTGCGTGGTCTGACGTACGCTGAGGTCATGCAGCGGGGGATGTACGCTGACGGCTGTCCGCTCAAGATCAAGCTGATCGAGGAGTTGACACTGTTCCCACAACGAGAACAGCTCAGCGTCGAAACCGTGGCTCAACCGAGCTACGTGCACCAGCTACTGGCTCGTCTGCTCGTCGCAAATTCGTAGTCACAATCGAGCCCGCGTGTTCGATTGCATGTGCCCCGCACCTTTTTCCCCGACACGGCCGTGCCGTGTCGCTACAGGAAAGGTGCGAGGCGCTGTTGTTTTAGGCTTAAAAAGCGCGAACCCCGAGAACGGCCTGGCATGATCCGTAAGGCATGCCAAAGTCGTTCACGGGGTACGTGTCGCTAATCAATCACTGAAACTAGGGTTCACCGAGCAAGCGCCAGAGCACGAAAGCGTCGACACCTTCGCCGAAATTCTCCCAGGTGGTGTTGGCGAGTCCGAGCATGATGCAGTTGGCCACGGCTCGGTCTTCGGGGGTGGCCGGAACCATCTCTCGAAGTTCAGGTGCGCCTCGCAGCAGCTTGCCCTCGGTGATCGTGAAGGCTACGGTGACGAGTTTCCAGTCCTTCAGCTTGCAGACACTGCCAAGCTGAGTCTCGAGGAGCTTGAGCCGGGAGATCACCCTTGGTTCGAAAGCCTCAGTTGTCAGGGCGTCGAGCTGGTTGCGCTGCTCGTCCATGAATCGGATAACCGGCTTCTCTTCGACGTCAATCTCCTCCATGATTGCCCAGACTTCGGCCGAACGCTGGGCAGTTGAGTTCGGATCCTGGAGCGCGGCGTTGTGGCCCGCGATGGTTCTGGCCTTGAGGGCCTTGACCTCTTCGAGTTTGGCTGCGGAGGCCGCCAGCTTGGCTTCGCCCTCGGCCTTGAGGGCCTCGGCTTCCTGCATGAGCTGTTTGGCGGTCTTGCCGGAGCTGACTCCGCTTGCGGCATGGCTTGTGCCGGTGGCCGAGTCCGGACTGACGGCGGCCACGGCTTCGCCCTTCACACTCCCGCACAGGGCGTAGTTCGGGAACAGCACGACTGCGCTGACGAGGATCAGAGAGACGAACTTGATCACGAGCGTTACTCCACAATGCCAGGGATGGCCCATCTCGTGATGGGGTGGGGCCTGACAATTCCAGCTAGCCTTAAGCAGCTTTATAAGTCAATGCGAGACGCTGAGGTTAGCGAAAAACGAAAATCCCCCAGTAAAAACAGGGGATTTTCAACTGAGCCGGAGCTCCTGCATAGGCTGTGGGGGCTAGCGAATCTCTCTGCGCACTCCTCCAAAGAAGGAGAGAATAAAGAGGAAGCTGACCGCACCAATCACTGACATGAGCAGCTGGCTAAGAAGGCCGCCGTATGTGCTGATGTCAAGGAGGTCGAAGAGGAAGCCTCCAAGCAGAGCACCGACTATGCCCACGATCAGGTTTCCGAGTAGACCAAAGCCGTTACCGCGGGTGAGTTCGCCGGCAATCCAACCGGCTAACACACCGATGATGAGAAACCAGATGATGCCCATATGCATGGTGATTAAGAGTTATCTTGCTAATATAGGCCGCTCGGGTTGAATGTCAAGAAGTATTTTTTGTTGAGTGGTTACATTCTTGGTTTTAAGGTCTCGTAGAGAATTGGGTTGTCTGCATTGCTCGCTGCCTCGTCGATAACGCTTTTCACGAGGGGAATAACGACGCTGTCGCTGTAAACGGGATTAGTATCAGAGTTTTTGACGATCGGGAAGCTTAAGGCCGGGATGAACAGGACTTCAGAAGTAGATCCATCGTACGAATAGTGGCTAGTGAGGATGATCTCTGGAGTGCCGAGCTCAATCTCGACAGTTTCGGTAGCGCCTTCGTAAGTGTAGGCGTAGAGACCACCCTGGGCTGCTAGGCCCAAAATTTTCGTGGCATCGCGCTCCAGTTCGTAACTCGACTTATCGTAGGAGCTGGCGAGGTTTACGTACACGCTCGCTACTTTTTCTGTGCGCATGTTGATAGTCACCGTGAGTCCATACGATGAGCCGTCGCCGTTGTGTGCTGGTTGACCTTCGAGAAGCAGGGGATAGGTGACGTTCATCGTTTCTGGGATGTAGCGGAAATCAACCGGCTGGCTAAGAGCGTAGACCATGTTTCGAGCATCAACTGCTGGAGCACCGAAGCCGGTGGTGTCGATGTCGTAGTCATTTAGGAATTTGTCGGCAGCAGCAACCAGGTCTTCGTTAGCCATGATTTGGTCCTCGGTGAAAGGTACATATTCGTCTCCGTTATAACCCCATACGCCTTCATTACCGTTGATGGAGATCATGCCGTTGGCAGGGTCGACGTAAATAGCGTAACCATTTTTATCCTCTTGTTTTACGCTAAAACTCTGGATCTCAAGTCCGCGGAAAGAGCCAAAATCAACAGGGCCAAGTTTTGCGCGGGTGAGGTCGTTACCCAGATTGCCGATGTTCAGGCCGCCATTTTTGCGATAGACCGCATCGGAGACCGTGGTGAGATCGAGCGCGTCTCCCTTATAGATATAGTCGTATTGAATGTAGGCGCCTGGATACGGATCGATAGCGATATCAGCGACCATTTTTTCCGAAGTAGCGGTGTTTGCATCGTTGTCGTCAGCAAGTGGCTGCTGGACCGCGGAAGGTGCTCCACCCATGCCAGATGATAGTGATGATCGAGCTTCTTCGGCTCCGAGAGGAGCATCGTTGGTGGCCGTGATAGTTCCAAAAGCGTCATCGCCGACACTCTTAATCGTTGGTACGGACGAGACTTCGCTTAAGGCGAACTCTTCGAAGCTAGCGCCAGACTGTGTGAACTCGTAAGTCACCGGGATAGCTACCACCAAAGCGATCAAACCGCCAAGACCGGCAAAAGCAAATTTGTTAAAGACCGAAGGGGACATAGAGTTTAAGCGTTGAGGAGTAGAGGCTGGCGTGAGTAAGTTTTTTCGTAACGTAGCCGTAAAATTGGCGTCCAAGGTGATGTCAGGTTTGGCTTTAAGAAGTGCCACAATGACGGGCACCAATTCAGCCTCGCGTTCGCGCAAGCTTGGATCGAGAGTGTAGAGATCCTGGAGGATCGATGAAAGTTTAGAAGCCATAGACGTGGGGGAGGTAAAGGAGGGTGAGTACGAGGCCGGTTGCAAAGGCCAGGCGCAGCTCCTTGATGGAGCGAGAGTAAATGACCTTGCAATTATCTTCGGTTTTGCCAACGGCAGTAGCAATGGTTTTGTAGGGCAGGTCTTGCCAGACGCGCATGAGAATGATGTCGCGCTGGAGTGAGGGAAGTTTTTTGAGGTAGGTATGAATTTTTTCAATCTGGAGTGAAGCTTCGGTCCGCTCTTCGATGCGGGCATGGAAGGGGAGATCGAAAGCGTCATCAATGTTGTCATTCGGCCGCACAGAGCGGTAGTGGTCAATGATGGTGTTCCTGGCGATACTGTAGAGCCAACCACTAAATGAGCCGGTGTCTGTTTTGTGATACTTGGTAATGTTCTGGAGGGCTTTCATGAAAACGACGCTTGTCAAATCTTCGGCGATTTCCTTACGAGAGGTTTTGTAATAAATGAAATCGTAAAGCTTGCGTACATACGCATCATAAAGTTCTCCAAAGGCCTGGGTATCTCCGGACTGACAGGCGCTGATCAAGTCTTCCTCGGTTTGTGACATAGCAGTCTGCGTACTATTGTAAACGATAGCTCCAAAGAAAGGTAACTCGGTAACCGATCAGCGTCGAGTGGCCAAACTGTCTAGCTTCGGGTATTCTCGAATCGGCCAAACCAGCCCGTTTATGCTTCCGCTTAAAATTACTAATGTTACAAAAACCTTCCATCCTCCCAAACGGCCTGCAGTCGAGGCCTTAAAGGATGTCTCACTTAAGATTGAGGCCGGTAAAATTCATGGTTTGCTTGGTCCAAACGGTGCGGGTAAGTCCACCTTGATCAGCATGATTAGTGGCATGTTGTTGCCGGATACGGGCACGATCAACGTGTTTGGTATCGATATTGTTAAAGACACCCTTCAGGCTAAGAAGATGATGGGGGTTGTGCCTCAAGAAGTGACTTACGAAATGGCCTTCACCGTTCGAGAAGTTCTGTATTATTTCTGTGGCATGTATGGCGTGCCGGCCGGTGAGCGTAACGGACGGATCGACGAAGTTCTGGCCGATCTCGATTTGTCTGATAAGGCCGATGAGCGTGCTCGGAATTTGTCCGGCGGTATGAAGCGTCGTTTGATGATCGCGAAAGCGATTTTACATCGTCCTAAGTTTTTGATTCTGGATGAGCCGACCGCCGGAGTCGATGTGGCTTTGCGCCAACGTATTTGGCAACTTGTCCGCCGTCTGAACACAGACGGAGCCACTATCCTTTTTACCACACACTATCTTGAAGAGGCGGAACAGTTGTGTGACGAGATTACCTTGATCAACCACGGTAAAGTGATTCGTGAAGGCAATTTGAAGGACATGCAAACGGAGTTTTCGCAAAACATGATTCACTTTGAGTTATTCGATGCCAATGTTCCTCACTTGCCTAACGTAAAGGCCGCCGGCGTTGAGTTCGAATACCCCATGAAGGATCTGGAGGCCGACATGCATGCCGTAACTTCGCATTACAACGGCAATATTAAATCGATTAAGAGTGGGGCCGCATCGTTGGAGACAATATTTTTAGCACTTACAAAGTAAATTAACCACCATCCTGACGTAAGGAAGGATTAGTAGACCGGCGGCCTTATCAGCCTCGGGACCTAACCCTTCGTCACCTCAGGGTGGCTCGCAATATGACTTACATGTGGGCCCTGTACGCGCGTGAGGTAAAGCGCTTTCAAAAGATTTGGATGGACACGGTCTTTAGTCCGATTGTGTCGACGATCTTGTTTTTGTCTGTTTTTGGCATCGTGGCCGGTGGGCAAGACGTGGACTCGATCCCATATCTCTTGTTTATATACGTTGGTTTGTTATCGATGAACGTGGTGAACAGTAGTTTTTCTAATCCCGCTTTCGCGCTCGTGATCGGAAAAAACACGGGGACCATTGCCGACTTGCAGCTGGTACCCATTCAGCCCTGGGGAGTAGGTATCGCCTACGCCTTAGCTGCGTTGACACGAGCTTTTTTTACAATCAGCCTGGCTGTTTTGGCTACCGGCTGGTTTATTCCGGAACTGAGTGTCCAGCATCCATTGCTATTGATCTTGGCATTCTCGTTGACGGCCCTTGAATTCGGTATGCTCGGCGTGATTTTCGGCATGTGGGCTAAAGGCTTCGAAGCTCTGACGTTTATCACCACGTTCGTGATGCAGCCGATGATCTTCCTGGCCGGTGTTTTTTATCCGATTTCAAACCTGCCTGAACCGTGGAATCTCGTCAGCACCTTTAACCCTTTGCATCACAATATCAACCTACTCCGTTACGCTGTCACCGATTACACCGACGGCAACCCACTTATTTCCGTCGCCGTGGTGGTAGGCTTGAGCGTTTTCCTGTTTATTGGCATGCATTTCAGTACGAAACGGAAAATGCGGGCGCTCTAGTAAATCGTATGCGGCGGTAAGCGGTGACTCGCTATCCCGCCGTAGGTCTGTCGAGGGGTGCCGACTCAGGAAGTTCGGCGGAAGTGAAGGAAGAGCAAAACAACCCCAGTCGATACCCCTAAAGTGTTTTTCACTTAGGAAAAAAGTATCGACTGGGTTTTGTTTTGCCCGTAACGACGACGAACTTCAACCTCGACAGACCGAAAGGCGGGAGGCGGACAAAGAAAGCATCTCCCCCGGAAGGGGGCACCGGCCGGCAGGCCGAAAGAGCCCATTGTGAACAGCCTCGGGACCTAATCCTTCGTCGTCACTCAGGATGGTGAGCGATGATCAATCCACCGTCACGGCTTTGGCAAGGTTTCTTGGTTTGTCAGGATTGATGCCTTTCATGACCGCGAGTT
>JBBUCB010000049.1:0-12961 GCA_038058005.1 Patescibacteria group bacterium
TCGTTGGACAAAATTATTGTCGCTGGGTCAGCGGCAGATAATTTGGGTCGCCAGGCCGGAGGCTGGACAACAGAGTGGCAAGGTATAGATGGCAATGATGGTCTTGTAGGGACTACAATACTTGAAGCAATAAAAAACGCCGTTTCTAAGAATACAGAGATTGAATACGATGAGCATGGGAATTTTACTCTGGGAAATGATCTGGCCGCTGTCGGAATTGTCGTCGTTGGAGAAACTCCATATGCGGAGGGGTGGGGTGATACTGAGCACCCAACGCTTTCATCCGAGGATCTGGAGGTGATCAATCGTGTCCAGGCTGTAAGCAAGAAGGTGATCGTGATTATCATTTCAGGCCGTCCTTTGGATGTAAGCCCATACGTTAACGACTGGGACGCGTTGGTAGCCGCCTGGCTCCCGGGCAGCGAGGGTGGCGGAGTGACAGACGTTCTGTTTGGTGATTACCCGTTTACAGGAACCCTTCCGGTAGCCTGGACACTCGAGGCTTTTGAATAGCATTATAACGCGACCTATCGTGCGGGGCCAACAATGTCTCTGGCCGTATACTTAACAATATTATTAAGTAACATTATATGGAAGTTGATTACGTCGCTATCCTAGTGGCATCGTTACTGCAATTTGCGTTTGGGGCTGGGTGGTATACGCCGGTGTTCGGGAAGGTATGGGGTAAGATTCATGGCTTTGATAAGTACTCAAAGGAGGTACAACAAGAAATGACTAAGGGCATGGCTCCGCTCTTGGGTATGCAATTTGTGGTCACCATCGTGACGACCACGGTGCTTGCCATGTTGCTAACGGGGACTACGAGTTCTTGGAGTGCTTATACTTTTGCCGGCCTATGTTGGCTCGGTTTCATTGTTCCCACCCAAATAAGCGCCGTGCTCTTTGGTGGCACCGAACCACGTTGGATAGTCCCTAAAATACTTATCATGGCCGGAGGCGCATTGGGCTGCATGATGATTGCGGCTACCGTACTTAGCAGGATGTAGTTATGTCCCCGGTTCCAAGGCTTTTGAATGATGACGGAACTGCCTCAATGGCCACCATGTTGCTGAGGGATACTGATACGCGACTCGGGTTAGCTAGTTTACGAAAAATTAGCTAGCATGACAGTATATGCAATATATTCTTACCGTGGCTGGTCTGGCTTTATGTTTGCTCGGGGCTGGTTGCGTACAGGGCGTAATCAATGTTCCAGGTGGTGAGGATTCAGATACCTCTATTTCGCTTGCCAAGACCAGTCTTGATTTGAGCAATCAAGGGCTCACCCAAGTATCCCAGGATGTTTTCGATAAAACTAATCTTGTCGAGCTCGACCTGTCCGGTAATCAACTTACCGGAGCGATCCCTGGGGAGATTCGTCAGCTGATCAAGTTACAGGTCCTTGACTTGAGTGACAACGCCTTGACCGGTGTGCCGGCAGAGGTCGGCCAACTGAAAAATTTAAAAGTACTCGATCTCTCGAATAATCAAATAACCGGATTGCCTTTGGAGCTCGGTCAGTTGACTGGGCTGGAGACGTTAGACTTGCGGGGGAATGAATATTCGGTGATCGACCTGGAAAATATTCGTAAGAATTTAACGGATACGAAGATTTTGGTCGATTAGCGACGCCCCTAGATAACTTAGGATAGCAGACAGGGGCAGTAGAGACAGTGGCTTATGACCAAAAAAACGATTTCCAGTGGGACGGTACATAAACCGCCTTCAGACTTACGAACGGCACTTATTTCCGATGGTGCGGCGCTGGCAGCGTGGGAGAGCCTGACACCGCTTGCTCGTAACGAATGGATTTGTTGGGTAACTTTTGTAAAGAAAGATCTCTAATTTGGCTAGTCTTAATTACGATTTTAGCTTTTTGTTGACGTAAATAGGGGAAACATGCGACGTTCAAAGAACAAAAGGAGAGGTGAACGTTGATGCCTTGGTTTACGTGCGTGCCCATGGTCCTTGTGTGTGCTTCGTGTTCCAGCCTGACCGTCTACCCTGAACCTAAGGAGGAAAAGACCAGCCCTCAGGAAACCCTCGTCGAGTTCGTGGTGGACACGGCTGGTGACGAAGCAGAAGTTATCAATCTGACCGGCAAGGGGTCGATGCTCGTGCGGGCGAGCTATGGCCTTGGGAACGAGATCAGTCCGATTAACGATCTGGTCAGGGGCCAGGTTCTCGGTCAGACCGAGGAGGAGATCACTGACTTGGATCCTGGACCGTTGCCATTCGTTCTCGGTGACAGTGGCAAGACCACGCTCGATGGTCAGCAGCTCTACCACATCGCAGCCAACGATGACTATACGTTCGGCGCCGGTCAAGTAGATGTGATCGCAGACGCGCCGGCGGCCTGGACCCACGTCACGCTCGAGTTTGCTCCGCAGTACGTGTGTGAGTACGTGATGTGCGAGTACGACGACAACCTGAGTGAGATTCCGGATACTTGCGCTGAGCCGAGCGTGGTCGACGTCCCGCAATGGATTTACCTGCAGCCCGACGGACTATTGTTCGGTTCGAGGAGCAACGCCTTCGCGGGCCAGGGTAACAGCGGCGATATCTGGACGCTGCGGAAGGGAGTTCTGACCTATGCCGGTGACAATCCATCGCTCATCGCTACGAGCCTGGAATTCGACCCCAGTGACCAATCGTTCTCGTACATTCTCTCGCAGGCGGGGATCGAGCTCGCCCTCAAGGTGAGTTGCACGCTGCAGGACTGAACGTAGTCCTTAAACGGTGACACGGAGCCGCCACTTTCGCCTTGGCGAAGCGGCGGCTTTCTGTTTGTCGGGGTGTGCACTTAATCTCGTCGCTGTGAGCAGAAGCTGATAAACTATTCAGCAAACACTTAACGCTTTGCTATGCCAGAACGATCTCGCAAGGATAAGCCGCCAGTAAAACCCGAAGCTGTTATTCTTCAGCCTGAGGTTACGGCGGCCGTTCGGGTGGCAGACGTAAAGACTCCCGAGCAGCTCGAAGCTGAAGTTCGTGAAGAAGTGCGTGAAAAGATTAAGGGGCAAATTATTGAGGCTTATATTCAGCGTGGCGATGTTAGGGCAGGAGAGCTCATCGATCAGGGCAAAATTACTGTTGATGAACGTAAGGAGCTCGTCCAGCAGAGTTTTGCAGAAGCTCTGCGCCGGGGCAAGATTGGCAATGCGAGATCGATTGCATCGATGTTCCAATTGGGTGAACTGAATAATCTCATCACTTCACCGGAGCATCGCCCGACATTGTTAGCAGGTTTAGCCGCTGGCATAAGGGGCCGTTTCCTCACGGATGTACAAACCATGTTGGACGAAGGTCGGATAACTCCGGAGGAAATGCAAACGCCGGAATTCCAAGAATTAGCTAAAGAGGCTGCTCTGGTGACTTTAGGTAAGGGTAATATCGAGGGTTTTGATTCATGGGTCAAGTTATTTAAGGTGCCAGTAGTCTCTATCAACCCAGGAGAGATTCAAGATAAGGCTTATGATGGATACGTCTGGAATGTGATGGCTAAATCTCCACATGTGGCTGAGAGAGTAGCTGGTCAATTTGGCATTTCAAAAACAGATCTTGAGACGAAGCCGGCGGCAGTAAGGATGACCCCGTATTATTCTCTTGATGGCAGAACTGAGAAATACTCGATGTTAGCCACGGAATTTGGATTTCCTGTAGAAGAATTAGTCACGCCAGAGTTTCAAGAAGTTGCAAAATTGTCTGCTTTGAAACTTTTGTCCGAAGGAAAGGTGGACGCCTTTGATAAGCTGGTGGCCTTCTTTAAACTGACCGAGGACTTTGTGAATTCTGCCGAGGTTCACGCGAAGGCTATCGAAGGTATTGAGTATGCGGCTCAAAAGAACTCACGGCCAATAGCTGACGCCATCATGGCCAGGTTTGACATGGCCGTTCCTGGGTCATCGCCTGAAACGAAAACAGAGCCCGTCGTAGAGAAGGAGGTCGTACATGAAGGATTTCACTCCAGAGTAGAAGTTGAGAACATTTTTAAACAATTGGCGAGTAAGGAATACAAGCCAGGCAAGCTAAAAGAAGATGAAAAAGGAGTGGTTGCTTGGTATGTAGAAGTTTCTGGAGATAAGCCGAACGAATACACTGAGTACAGCTATCGACGCGGTGTTAGTACACGCCCCGATAAGGCTAACGCAAGTTCGATTTCAGCTACACGCTACGAGGACGATGTTCCTGTTGACGGCGGTACGGATGTGGCTGAGTATCTGAATGGAGCCTGGGTCATTAAAGGCAAGAGTTAAACTCGACCTTCAAACAAAATCACCCGCCAGCTGAGGTCGGGTGACAGTAGCTGCGCGGGTGGCGCGGCGTATTTGAGGTAGCTTACGCTTAGTTGCGAAAGTGCGTCGTGGTGGTGACGCCGAGGGTGAGCCGTTCGTGTTTGTAGCTCGGCGTCACGAAGGGCGGATGGAGTGGATCGATCCGATCCCCGGGGAAGACCATCACCGCCAGGCCGACGATGTCGTGCGGGTGGCCTTCACACAGCTCGTTGTTCACGGTGTAGAAGACCATGGCGTAGTCCTCCGGAACGCCGAAGATCTGGTGATTGGCGAGCTTGGCACACGTGCGCCAGGCGTCGACCCCCTCGTCGAGGGAGTCCGTACCGGCCATCACGACGTGCACCTGGTCGGTCTTGAACTTCTTGAAGGTCTCGGAGACGGCCAAGTTGACCGGGTTGTCGTCGATGGGCCGGAGCTGGAGCAGTCGCTCCGCTTCACGGTCAACCTGATCGGCCGTCAGGACAACGATCTGAGGGTTCGGATCAGGGGCGGGAGCGACCTTGGGGCTCGACCGCCTTGAGCAGCCAATGACGAAGATCAGGAGGGTGACGAGCTGGACGAGTCGCATGGGATCAGACTCCGTGTAAGTGTGGGGACGCTCGAACGCTAGCTTCGCTTAAAAGTGCGAACCTTGTCAACATCGTCGGCTTTTAGCTTAGGGAACATTTTCGCTAAGTCTTTGTCCTCTTTACAGCTGGCCGTGAGCGTGATGACGTGAGTAGGCATGTATGGCTAGTCATTGTCGCCGTGCCGGTGGCACCGCCCGAGGTTGTGCGTGAGCTCAGCCGAGAGGTTGATGAATTCATTGTGTTAGATCCAGACAAGGATTATCTTGGTGCTGTCGGGTTCTATTACGACGATTTCCCCCAGGTAACAGACGAACAGGTAATTGAATCCTTAAGGTCTAGTCACTAAAACGTATGACTGAGCTAGAGTACAGTTGCCCAATGCACCCGTCAGTTCGATCTGATAAACCAGGTATGTGTCCTGAATGCGGCATGAAACTGGTGCCAGTGAAACGCCGTCCTGCCCGGACGACGGCCCAGGGCGAGCATGATAAACATGCCGGACACAAGACTGCGTCATTCCTGACGAAGTTTTGGATCGCCTTCGCTCTAACCGTGCCGATTTTCTTTTACTCGGACATGGCCAAGATGCTCCTGAAGATTAAGGCACCCGAGTTCGCTGGATCAGATTACGTCATGCTTGCTCTCGGAAGCATTATCTTTTTTTATTGTGGTTGGATTTTTCTGGCCAGTGCTTACCGGGAACTCCGGGCTAAATTGCCGGGCATGATGACGCTGATCGCTCTGGCCATCACAGCCGCCTATGCCTACAGCGTGTTTGCGATTATTTCCGGCACCGGTGAGGATTTGCTTTTCGAGTTGGCTTCCTTGATCGCCATCATGTTACTTGGTCACTGGATTGAAATGCGTTCGGTAAAAGGAGCCCAGGGAGCCTTAAAGGAACTCGCCAAGCTTTTGCCTGATCAGGCAGAAGTAATTCGCGGGGACAAGACCGAGACAATCGCGATTAGCGAGCTCAAAGCTGGCGACGTGGTGCTTGTGAGGCCGGGGTCAAAGATTCCAGCCGACGGAAAAATCATCGAAGGCAAATCAGATCTCAACGAATCGATTATTACCGGTGAGTCACGGCCGGTTAATAAAACGGTTGGCGACGAGGTTATCGCTGGCTCGATTAATGGTGACGGGAGCCTCAAGGTCGCCATTGAGAAGCTCGGTGAGCACACCTTTCTGGCCGGTGTTATGCGCTTAGTGGCCGATGCTCAGGCCTCGAAATCGCGCCTGCAAATGATTTCGGATCGGGCCGCTTTTTATTTGACGATTATTGCTGTGGTTGTGGGTTCGATTACTTTTGTCGTCTGGTTACTCGCCGACGCGGGACTCGTGACGGCGACCGAACGTTTAGTGGCGGTGCTCGTCATTACCTGTCCACATGCGCTTGGCCTGGCCGTGCCGCTTGTGGCCTCGATTTCGACGACCATGGCGGCCCGTAACGGGTTGCTCGTGCGTCAACGACTGGCTCTCGAGGCGGCTCGCAACATCGACACGGTACTTTTCGATAAAACCGGAACGCTGACAAAAGGGGAGTTTGGAATAGATACGATTCTTCCGAACGGTGACGTTCAGGAGAGTGAGGTCCTCCAAGTCGCTGCAGCTGTGAATAGTCAGTCCGAACACCCGCTTGCTAAGGCAATGGTTAAGGAGGCTCAAACTCGCGGCCTCCGGGTATCGGCCATTCGTGACTTCACAAGCTCGCCAGGCAAGGGCACGACGGCCAACATCGAGGGCCAGACAGCTGCTGTTGGTAACGAGGTCTTGCTTGGCGAACGAAAAATTTCCCTTCCGGAAGAACATCGAAGCCGGGTTGCGGCCTTGTCACGACAAGGAAAAACCGTGATTCATGTGACGCTGGGTGACAGGCTGCTCGGCAGCATCGCCTTGGCCGACGTCATTCGTGAGGAGTCGCGCGAGGCCGTGCAAACGCTTAAGGAGCTTGGCGTCAAGACCGTTATGATTACTGGAGACTCTGACGACGTGGCAGCTTGGGTCTCCAAAGAAATTGGCATCGACGAGTATTTTGCCAAGGTCATGCCCGAGAAAAAGGCTGAGACAGTTAAATTACTTCAGTCCAAAGGTTATAAGGTGGCTATGGTCGGGGATGGAGTCAACGACGCACCAGCCTTGTCTCAGGCGGATCTCGGTATTGCCATCGGCGCGGGTACAAACGTCGCGATCGAATCTGCCGGCATCATCCTCGTGAAGAATGATCCGCGAGATATTCCGAAGATCTTCCGGTTGTCGCGCCTGACCTATCGCAAGATGATTCAGAATTTATTCTGGGCCACCGGCTACAACGTCGTTGCCATTCCTTTGGCTGCCGGCGTGCTAGCATCTCGAGGGATTATTCTCGAGCCGTGGCTGGCGGCAGTCTTCATGTCGGTAAGTACGGTGATTGTGGCTTTTAATGCAGTTCTGTTGAGAAAACAAAAATTGTAAGCGGTTTACCCGATTTGGTTGTTTCGTATTTTTCTGCTAGCATCTCCGCCATATGCGTGTGGCGATTATTGGCGGTGGGGCAGCGGGAATGATGTGTGCGGCTACGCTTCAAGAAGCGGACCCGAACGCGGAGATTTTTTTGTTGGACCGTAATGATAGTCTCGGCAAGAAAGTGATCATCTCAGGCGGTGGTCGTTGCAACGTCACGACGGGAATCCAGGATGTTCAGACAGTGCTAGCAAAGTATCCTCGTGGAGCCAAATTTTTGATCAGAGCCATGCTCGGCTTTCCACCGGAGACGGTTTACTCGTGGTTTGAGTCACACGGCGTGCCTTTGAAGACTCAGGCTGATCTGCGTGTTTTTCCGGTGTCTGATAACGGCAAGGACATCGTTGGCGTCTTTGAGAGATTGTTTGCCGAAGGCAAGACGAGAGTGATGCTGAAATGTTCTGTCACCAGGGTTGAAAAGGTCGGTAATGAGTTTGCGGTGCACACCAAAGATCAGGCGGCTCCACTCATGGTCAACAAACTTGTTTTAACGACCGGCGGCCAGGCCTATCGCCAAACCGGATCGATAGGGGATGGTTATGCTTTTGCAATGTCGCTCGGGCACACGATCACGCCGCTGGCACCGAGTTTGAATGCTTTTTTCACCAAGCAAGGTTGGCCGGCGAAAATTTCTGGTTTGTCATTTGAGAAAGCAACTATCACTGCTAAACGCGATCGTTCTCCGCATTTCACGGGTCCATTTCTTTTTACACATAAAGGTGTGAGTGGACCGGCGGTGTTTGCGTTGTCATCGCTTGTAGCCTTCGAGAAATACGACGGTACGAATCCGCTCGAGATTGTTATCGATCTTTTCCCGGACGAGTCGCTTGATGTTTTACGCATTCGTTTCGAAGCCTTGCTTGCCGAGAATCAGAATAAACAATTTTCAAACGTACTCGGTTTGCTCGTTCCCAAATCACTGGCAGATATCGTCGTCGACGAACTTGAGATCTCACTCACGAAACGGGTGAACCAAGTCGCTAAGAAAGACATCAATCGCTGCTTGGACTGGTTAAAGGCAGTCCCTTTGAGCGTTGTGGCTCGCGGCGCCGGTGACGAGTTTGTAACAGCCGGGGGAGTGAGTTTGTCGGAGATCGATCCGAAGACTATGGAGTCCAAAGTTTGTCCGGGTTTATATTTTGCGGGAGAAATTATGGATGTCGACGGTTTCACAGGAGGCTTTAACTTGCAGGCCTCTTGGGCAGCTGGTCGTTTGGCTGGGGGCAGTTTGCCACGCTAAAATAGGCACGGGCGCAACAAAAAAGACAACGCCAAGACGTTGTCTTTTTTATACTACCTATTTCTTCGTTGAAGGACAGGTGCATTCACTTGGCATCTTTCCGCAACCCGAACAACGACCGTTTTCAAGCGCCATGCCGCATTTTGGGCAGGTTTCTGTGGCCATAAGAGGTTGGTTTAAGACTTACAAGTCAAGCCTACAGGTTTAAAGACTGGCGGCAAGGGGGTTACGGATTTTGGTCTTGGCAGGAGCCCGTATACGTGCTGTTATGGCGCTATACTTAGTTAAGATCATCAATTTACATGAGGTATGGTTATGACTACGAAAACTGCAGTCTTCGCTGGCGGATGCTTCTGGGGGATGGAGGAGCTTGTTCGTGCTCAGCGGGGCGTGATCTCGACCGAGGTTGGCTATACCGGGGGAGATGCTGAGCGGGTACGGGCTGGGCTCGGCCCAGTCCCGACCTATGAAAATCACCCCGGTCATGCCGAAGCGTTGCAAATTGAATATGATCCTTCGTTGATTACCTATCGCGAACTTTTGGATTTCTTTTTCCGTGTTCACGATCCGACCAGTTTGAATCGGCAGGGGAACGATGTCGGGAGCTCGTATCGTTCGGCGATTTTTTATGGCGATGAAACAGAGAAAGCTGAAGCGGAAAAGTTTATCGATCTCGTGAATGCATCAGGGCGTTGGCCTAAGCCCGTGGCGACCTCGCTCGAAAAACTGACAACCTTTTATCCGGCTGAAGGCTACCACCAGGACTATTTGCAGAAGAATCCAACTGGATATACATGCCATTTCATTCACTTCGGAAGCTATTTGGAATAGCTCTGGATATCTGATTTAAGCATTTTTTGTGAATCGTATTATCGTTTGGTCGATGGATCGTTTGGCGGAGTTGGTAGAGAAAGACTAAAAAAGTTTTTGAAAACAGTTACGGGTCGGACATGTTCGGGCGAAGACTCGCCTGAGACACATCCGACCCGTTCGATTTTGAGCTCATACCTAGGTACGAGCTACTTTGCGGACAGGTCTCGCTTGTCGCGAGCCGACCACGGAGTGACGACCTCGAGCTTGCAGGAGGTCTGGGCCTTGCGCTCGGCCTTGACCGCGTCGAGACCGAGCTTGTCGATCCGGCGCGAGGTGGCCTCGAGCAGGTCCATGTAGCGCTCGATCGCGGTCAGGCGGGAGAAGTCCCCCGCGTTCTTGATGGCGCGATCGAGCGCGTACATCTGGTACTGAGAACGAAAGGCCTCGGCACCGGTCGGGACGTACGGGGACTTGATCCCAGAAACGTTGAGACGGTAGCTGGTCTCGGTGTTCTCGATCGCGCTGGGGTGGAGCTTCTCGATGCGTCCGAGCAGCTCCTCCTTGCGGTGGTGGCTACTGGAGCGGAACTTCTGCTTCTTCTTGTCGGCACGGGACATCTGCTTCCGCTTCGGACGCGTCGGCAGCTCGACGACCGGGGGCCGCGAGGGCTTCTGGCTGCTGAACGCCTGGGCGAGCTCCTTGAGCTTCGCGGAGTCGGCGGGCGTCCGCCAGGGCGACGGCTCGAGCTTGATGGGCTCGGGGACCGGCACCGACTTGGCGGGGAGCGCGGGCACGACGACCGGGGTGGGCGTCGGCTCGTTGACGATCGCGATGACCGGGGCGGGGATCGGCTCGGGCTCCGTCTTCGTGATGGGCTGCTCGAGCACGATCGTGACGACCTTCGGCCTCGTTGCCGCCGGCTGGGCGATGCGGGCGGGGGCCGGCTTCGGGGTACCGGTGACCACGGCGGCCGCGTCCACGTACTGCCCGTTGCGGAAGACCAGCTTGCTCGACCGGGTCGAGCTGGAGTCGACGTCGCTGTTCGGCCGGTGTCCGCGCTTGCGGTCCACCTGGCCGGCCAGGGTGTCCTCGATGTGGGAAGCGCGTCGGGCTGCGTCTCGCATGTGCTCTCTCCTGTGGGGTTCGAAGGGGTGGAAACAGCAGGATTCGAACTAGATAGTATAGCAGAAATTTGCTGTTTTGTCAATGAAAATAAGGTATTTCGGCATAATTAGAGCCCAAAAGTGACGTCGGGATAGTTTTTCCGTCAAGCTCCGCGTTCTTGCTATGATGTCGCTATGTTAAGGGCGCAACTTCAACGCCTCGGACTCGATCGTCGTCTGAAGGCCATTTATGAGAGGTACGAACGGGTCTTGATTCCGGCTTTTTTGGTTATCGGTTTTATTTTTGACGTCATTACCTTTCGGACTTTACAGATCGACACTGCCCTGAAGTTACTCTTGGCACATGCCATTGTGGCCGGGTTGATGCTCATCTTCATTCAACTCTACGATGCTCGCAAAGAACCCTCCAAATATGTTGTCGTGAGTTACGCGCGTTTCTTGGCACCGTTTGCAGCTCAGATCTCGATCGGCGCCTTGTTGAGTTCGTCATTATTATTCTATTGGTTCAGCGGTTCATTGTCTGTGAGTTGGCCGTTGTTTGCTTTGATTACTGGGGTCATGATTTCGAGTGAAGTTTTTCGGCAAGCGTATCTTCGTCCCGTAGTTCAGCTCAGCGTCTACAATTTCGTCCTGCTCTCATATTTTTCCGTGCTGTTGCCATTCGTTTTGAAATCGTTGAGTGCCTGGATTTTTATTTTAAGCGGCGTGCTTAGTACCTTGATCGTGTTACTGATTATTTTACTGCTTACGAATTTTTCTCCCGCCGTTAAACGTCAACAACCGCAGCTGTTTGTCGCGGTGATGTCAGTGTTCGTGATCATGAGTGCCTTTTATTATCTCAAACTCATTCCACCCCTACCATTGTCCCTGCGTGAGGCCGGCATTTATCATGCCATTATTCGTCAGCCTGGTGACTATAAACTCATTGGCGAAAACGAGACCTTCATACAGAAACTCATTCCGGGGCAGACAATCCATGCTGATATTGGTGATAGCTTATATGCGTATACAGCCATTTTTGCTCCCGCAAAATTGACAGCGGTCATTTATCACCGTTGGGAGTATAAGGATCCTACGTCGGGCCAGTGGACCGATAAGAGTCTTTTACATTTTTCCATTAAAGGGGGTCGGCAAGAAGGTTTTCGGGGTTATACAATGAAGACCGGTGTCACGCCGGGAAAATGGCGGGTGACCGTTCAGAACGAACGCGGTCAAGTGCTGGGTCGACTTACCTTTACCGTTGAGGAGCCTTAGCTTGCAGTATGCTATCCTACGGAGTGATTCACTCATACAATAAAAATATGGCCAAAGGTCAAAACGCTCGCAAGAACATCAAGAAACCTAAGCAGAACAAGAAGAAGTAGCCTTGGCCGCTTGCTATTTATTGATTTCTGCGCTAACATCCGCGGATTGCGTTTGGTAATCAATAATAGCTATGTTCAAGAAGTCATTCGGTAAGGGCGGAGGAGCTTGGAAAGACAAGAAGTCATTCGATAAAAAGCCATACGATAACGCCATGCACACCGCTACCTGCAGTGGTTGTGGCAAAGAGTGCCAGGTGCCGTTTAAACCAAATGGTAAGAAGCCGGTTTTTTGTAGCGCGTGTTACATTCGTGAAGAGAAGTCAGAACCCCGCGGAGAGTCGCGTGGTGAGAGCTCAAGCTTTTACGAAAAGAAATCTGCATACCAAAGCCGACCACATGCTCGTCCTGACAGCCGTCCGTCCATGAACGGCATCACCACCGAGCAGTTCAAGTCTTTGAACGCCAAGCTCGATACCATTCTCACGCTTTTACGTGGTGACGACCAAACATAAATAAAAAAATGACCCGAGTGGGTCATTTTTTTGTTGCAAATATCTCATAAAAACGCGATGCCCTCGAAGCAGGTGAATGCTTCGAGGGCAGATGACGATGATTGCGATGATCAGGCGCGGGGGCGCTGGCTAGTCTGCGCCCGTTCTCGTGCAGGAGTGTTTTCGTGCATGAGGCTGGTGAGCTGCGGGAAGCCCGGCACGGGCTGACCCTTCTTCCAGCTCATGACCAGGACTTCGAGCGGGTTCAGAATGCCACGCATCTCGACCGTCACCTGGTTGACGTTGGTGTATGCGGACACGATCACGTGGATCATGCCCGAACACACCTGAGCCCGGGTACCGATGCGGTTCCGACCGGAAGTCTGCCGGAAGTGCTCCAGCAGCTCGTCAGTGTTGAAGTTCGACGGTCCCTTGTCCGTCGTCTCCAGCTTGCAGCTGAGCGTGTAGAGACCGCCACGAACGGTGTCGACCAGCGCAACACCGGGATAGAAGGCTCGACTGTACAGACTGGACCGAACCTGAGACATCGGTTGCTTCCTCCGCTTACCGGGCAGGTTGCCGCGACAAGACCAGCCAAGATACACGAAAAAACAGTTTTTGTCAAT
>JBBUCB010000050.1:0-14353 GCA_038058005.1 Patescibacteria group bacterium
AGGAAGTTCCTCGTAACGTCGCTGAGCAGATCATGAAGGATCGTAACGGAACAAAGTAAATGTATAAACAAAAACTCGGCTTTACTGCCGGGTTTTTGTATTGTATCGTTGATACATATGGTTAGTCTTCCACTCAAAATCGGCCGAGGTCGACGGGCGCAGACCGTGACCGTTCAGGTTGATGCCTCCAGATTTGAACGTCTGGCGGCGGTGTTTGGATTTTTTAATCCAGGCTTTTTGTCTAGCGTTGATCGCGCCGAGAAAGATTATAAGGCCGGTCGAGTACGAAAGATTACTTCGTTTAGTCAGCTCGACGACTAAACAAGGTTATGCACAAGCTCATTGCGACAGCTGAATTTACGTCTCGTTATCGCGAGCTTCCAACGGCGATTAAAAACAAACTCAAGAAGCAAGAACGGCTATTTATTACTAATCCATTTTATCCGTCGCTGCATACCGAAAAGCTTCAGCCCAAGGAGAGGGAATATTGGAGTTTTCGCGTTGATAGATCATATCGAGTACTTTTACGATTTTCTGAGAGTAACGAAGTGATTTTGATTACCGTTGGGACGCACGATTGGATTTACCGTTTGTTGCGGTAATCGAGCTATGGAAATCGAAGAAGACATCGCTTACGACGGAAAGAATTATCACATCGTCTACAGCGATGCGGATAGTTTTTACGATCTTCCCAAGGAGCTCGTCCGACAACATTACGGCGTGTGTTTTTATAAAGGAAAGATTGTTGTTGGCTGGCATGAGCAGAAAAAAGTTTGGGGTTTGCTCGGAGGTAAAATTGAATCAGGAGAAAGTTTCGATGAGGCCTTGGTGCGAGAGGTTCAGGAAGAATCGAATATGCGCATTTTGGAGCATCGACCTATCGGTTATCAGAAAAGTATACAAGCTGATGGCGGAGTTATGTATCAACTCCGTTCACTGTGTCTTGTTGAACCGATTGGAGATTTTGTAAGCGATCCAAGTGGAAGTGTCACCAAGATTAAGCTCATCAATGTATCCGAATGGGACGAGCACATAGATTGGGGCGAGGTTGGACGAAGGATTTTAGAACGGTCTCTAGAGCTTAAAAGTCGTGTTGACTCCCCAGGGGAGGGGATTTAAGATGCTTGCGTATGAAGACTTCCCAACTCGATAGGTTGTTACGGTTCGCGCAGCGGACGGGGGATCGTTTGATTATTACCGATGCTGAGGGTAAGCAACCGGTTGTAATCTTGTCGCTTGATGAGTACGAGGCCTTGTTGGATGGCCGAGCCAAGGGCGGCAGGGACGGGTCGGCGACCCGTCCGTACGCGGAAAGCGAGGAGTCGGTCGATTTGGCCGAGATCGAGGCAGCCGTTGAAGCCACGAATCGGGAGGCTGTTGAAGAGCCGACTGTGACCCCAATTACTCGAAAAGCTCAGCAGAATGAGCCTGGGGAGGAGCAGTTTTACATGGAGCCAGTGTAACGGGTCCTCCCCCTATCCCCCTCCCTCGTCGGGAGGGGGAGCGCAGAAAGGGCAGGAAACGAGCCGAATCGGCTCGTTTTTTTATTCAGGGGTAGGGACTTGCATGATTCTCAAGGTTTTGCTACACTCTTGCCACCTTTAGGAAACTAAAAGTCATTAACTGCGGACAGTTCCTTGGTTTTAAGGAACGCGCGACTAATCACTAGTATGGCAGAGCAATTTAATCGTGAGAAAACCCACGTTAACGTTGGTACAATTGGCCACGTTGACCACGGTAAGACAACTCTCACGGCCGCTCTTACCGCTGTTTCTGCTGCGCGCGGAATGGGTAAGGCTAAGGCTTACGCTGATATCGCCAAGGGCGGTACGGTTCGTGATGCGACCAAGATCGTTACGATCTCTACGTCTCACGTCGAGTACTCATCCGACAAGCGCCACTACGCACACGTCGACTGTCCTGGACACGCCGACTACGTTAAGAACATGATCACCGGTGCTGCCCAGATGGACGGCGCAATTTTGGTGGTGTCTGCTGCTGACGGTCCAATGCCTCAGACCCGCGAGCACATTTTGCTTGCTCGTCAGGTTGGTGTGCCTTATATCGTTGTCTTCTTGAACAAGGTCGACCTCGTTGATGACCCAGAACTTCTCGATCTCGTTGAGCAGGAAGTCCGCGACCTTTTGAACAAGTACCAGTACCCAGGTGACACCACTCCAATTATCCGTGGTTCCGCTTCGGCTGCTTTGGCTAACCCAGGGGACGACGCCGCTGCCAAGCCAATCATCGACCTCATGAAGACCTTGGACGAATTCATTCCTGATCCAGTTCGTGACATCGAAAAGCCTTTCTTGATGCCTGTTGAAGATGTCTTCTCGATTGAGGGTCGTGGCACGGTAGTTACCGGCCGTATCGAGCGCGGTATGGTAAAGATCAACGACGAAGTTGAAATCGTTGGTTTGAAGGACACCGTCAAGACGGTTATCACTGGTATTGAAATGTTCAACAAGTCTCTTGACTCCGGCATGGCCGGTGACAACGCTGGTCTTTTGATCCGCGGTATCAAGAAGGAAGATGTTGAGCGCGGTCAGGTTTTGGCCAAGCCAGGTTCGGTTACCCCTCACATCAAGTTCGAGGCTGAAATGTACGCCTTGACTAAGGAAGAGGGCGGTCGCCACAAGCCATTCTTCAAGGGCTACAAGCCACAGTTCTACATCCGTACGACTGATGTTACGGGTGAAATCGAATTGCCGGCTGGTACCGAGATGGTTATGCCTGGTGACACCGTAAACTGCATCGTTACCCTGATGAGCCCAGTGGCTCTTGAGGATAAGACCCGCTTCGCTCTCCGCGAAGGTGGTCGCACCGTTGGTGCCGGCGTGGTCGTAAAAATTCTTGAGTAATGCCGAAGACGGGGAAGAGTTAAAACTCTTCCCCTTCCTGTTGCAAAAATTGTACCTTGGTTATGAGTGACGCAAAAACAAAAACAGATGACAGCAAGCAGCGCATCCGGATTAAGATTCGCGCCTATGATCACAAGATCATTGACGCTGCAACCGTAACCATCATCAAAACTACGGAACGCAGTGGCGCAGAAGTTCTTGGTCCGATTCCGTTGCCGACCGAAATTCGCCGTTACACGGTGAACCGTTCAACCTTCATCGACAAGACTTCTCGTGATCAATACGAAATGCGTATTCACAAGCGCCTGATCGATATCTTGAACCCAACCGAGCGCACAATTGATGCTCTGATGAGCCTCAACCTGCCCGCCGGTGTCGACATCGAAATCAAAATGTAAATGTAACCGCAGCGGATCCCCGCACCTTTCCCTTACCTTGGTTGGGAAAAGGTGCGGGGTTCCGACTGCACCTAACCTCTTCAGCGAACCAGAAAGAAAGATCCTATTTAGGAAAACCTTCCTGCCGCTTTGCTACGGAGTGCCTTAAGGAGACCGCTTTAACAAAACAACCACAACCTGAGCATCTCCGACGTCCCTAACGGGAGTCGGAGCCCCGACAGACTGAAAGGATCGTCGGGGAACTTATTTAAGTTCTAGCTTCAGGCTGGAAGTTGCTGAGCACGTGCTCATGGGCAACTTCTGGTTTTTTCGTTAAAAGGGCTAACTAAGCTCTCGAAGAGACAAGCGAATCGCAAGATGCTTATCGTTCCACTGTGCCTTAAGCACATGAACACATGTTTATGAAATATCTTCTCGGCAAGAAAATTGAAATGACCCAGGTCTTCCGCGAGGACGGCAGCGTGGTTCCGGCAACTTTAGTGGCTGTGGAGCCTAACGTGATCGCCGCTTTGCGTGAGGATCAGCAAGGTCACAAGGTTGCGATGATTGGTACTGATGCCTCCGAGCATCTTGCCAAGCCACAGCTGACCCAGTTCGGCGACAAGGGTTCGTTCAAGCGTGTGGCACAAGTGCGCCTCCGCGGAGACGAGGCTCTCGAAGTTGGACAGGTTCTCACGGTAGCTACCTTCGCCCTTGGCGATAAGGTAGATGCCATCGGTACCAGCAAGGGTCGTGGTTTCCAGGGTGTTGTAAAGCGCCATGGCTTCCGCGGTCACCCCACCACGCACGGTCACAAAGACCAGGTACGTAAGTCCGGCTCCATTGGTGCCGGTGGTATCCAGCGCGTGTTCAAGGGTATGCGCATGGCCGGTCGGATGGGAACTGATCGCGTGACGGTGAAGAACCTTGAGGTTGTCGCCATCGACGCAGAGAAGAACATCATTGGCATCAAGGGTGCGATTCCAGGTGCACGAGGCAGCGAAGTTACACTCATCGCAACTAACGGCAATGTATGGCAGAACTAAAGCTTTACTCCTTAGAGGGCAAAGAGATCGGCATCTTACCGGTGACCGACAGCTTGTTTGCTGTTGAGCCAAAGGAGTCCGTCATCCATCAGGCTATTCTCGCTCAAGAGGCTAATAGTCGCGTCGCCATTGCTCATACCAAAGACCGCAGCGAAGTCAGCGGTGGCGGTAAGAAGCCATGGAAACAGAAGGGTACTGGTCGTGCTCGTCATGGTTCTACTCGTTCACCGATTTGGATTGGTGGTGGAGTAGCCCACGGTCCACGCAACGATCGCAATTTCACTATCAAGATCAACAAGAAAGCGAAGCGCACGGCACTGGCCATGGCTATCACCGATAAGGTGAAAGATGGAGCTTTCATCGCTGTCGAGAATTTCGACATTTCAGAAGCCAAGACTAAGTTCGCAGCCAAGATGCGTAAGGCTTTGCCAGGTGCAGATAAGAGCACGCTCGTGATCTTGACCACCGGTGACGCCGTTATGCGCCGCGCCTTGAAGAACATCCCGAAGACTCAGTCCATCTACGCTCACAGCTTGAACGTGCGTGACGTTGCCAAGTATCGCAATGTCATCGCTTCTCAGGCTGCGATCCAAGTGATGGCCGAAACCTTCTCCGCCTAACCCCCTGGTATGAGTATTATCAAACGCATTACCAAGAAAAAGACCGACGCTCCTGAAAAGGAGGCTGAAGTTAAGGCTAAGCAGCCAGCTGCAAAAAAGACGACCAAGAAGGCTGCCGAGCCTAAGGCCGCTCCAAGCAAGATGGTCTCTGCCTTTACGGCCCGTACCCTGTTGGCTCCACTTGTCACCGAAAAAGCTGCTCACTTGGCTGACGCCGGTGTTTACGCTTTCTTGGTACCGGTGACCGCTAACCGCGTAGCCGTTAATCAGGCTTTCCGTGAGCTCTACAAAGTAACTCCAGTTAAAGTCAATATCATTCGTGTGCATGGTAAGGAACACCGCTTCGGTGGTGTTATGAGCCGTCAGTCGGATTGGAAGAAGGCTCTCGTCTCGGTTCCAAAGGGCACGCGTATCGACATTTTTGAGAAGATCTAACGTATGCCGATTAAGCAATATCAACCAACGACCGCCGGTCGTCGCAAGTCGAGCGTTCAGTCCTTTGCGGACGTGACCGCTAAGAGCCCTCAAAAGTCGCTCTTGGTTAAGCGTAAGCAACAGGCCGGCCGTGGAGCTGGCGGCAAGATCACCGTTCGTCATCGTGGCGGTGGTGCTAAACGCCATGTTCGCACTATTGATTGGACCCGTGAGAAGTACGATATTCCAGCGAAGATCATGAGCATCGAGTACGATCCAAACCGTGGCGCCCGTTTGGCCCTATTGGCCTACAAGGATGGCGAGAAACGCTACATCTTGGCTCCAGCTGGTCTGACCGTAGGTGACATGGTTGTGTCCTCAAAAGAAAAAGGTGAGCCAACTGTTGGTAACCGTTTCCCGCTTGAGAAGATCCCGGTTGGTATGCAGGTGCATAACATCGAGATTCAGGTGGGTAAGGGAGGCCAGATGGCACGTGGTGCTGGCACAGCGGCCGAGCTTCTCGCCATTGAAGGTGAGTACGCTACCCTCCGCCTGCCATCAGGAGAAATGCGCCGCGTGAACCGCGTTTGCATGGCCACGATCGGGATTGTGTCGAACCCAGACTGGCATCTTGTCCGTTGGGGTAAGGCTGGTCGCACACGTCACCGCGGCTTCCGTCCGACAGTTCGTGGTAAGGCCATGAACCCGGTCGATCACCCGCACGGAGGTGGTGAGGGTCGTAACTCGATCGGTCTCAAGTACGCCAAGACACCTACTGGTAAGCATGCTCATGGTGTCCCTACTCGTCGCAATACTCGTTCAGACAAGTTCATCATCCACCGTCGCAAGAACAAGACGGCCAGCCTCTAACGCTTCATAACTGTATGACACGAAGTCTCAAAAAGGGCCCGTTCGTCGCCGATCACCTTCTGAAGAAGGTGAGTAAGCTTCGTCCTGGCGACAAAACTGTTGTGAAGACGTGGTCGCGTGCTTCTCAAATTACTCCGGCCATGGTTGGTTTCACTTTCGCCGTGCATAACGGTAAGGATTTCATCCAGGTACGCGTCGTTGAGAACATGGTTGGTCACCGTCTTGGGGAGTTTTCGCCAACGCGCAAGTTCGTTCGTCACGCTGGTAAGGCCGCTCTCGCAGCTGCCGCCCCCCCGACGTCCGTCGGGGCACCTGCTGCCGGTGATGCTAAGAAACTCAGCCGCTAAGCTGCCTGCATATGGAAGTAATGTGTAAAGCAAAATTCATTCGTGTCGCTCCGCGCAAGACTCGCCTGTTGGCAGGTTTGGTGCGTGGCCTTACGATTGAAGAGGCACGCAAGCAGCTGATGTTCTCCCAGAAAGAGGCCGCCGAGCCGATGCTGAAGGCGATTAACTCTGCGGTTGCGAACGCTGTTCATAACCACAAGATGTCAGGTGAAGGTTTGGTTGTATCTCGCGTCATTGTTGACGAGGGCCCTAAGATCAAGCGCGTCACTCCTCGTGCCCAGGGCCGAGCGACACCCATCCGTTTGCGCATGTCACACATCACCGTCTGGGTTAGTCCAGCGGGTGAGGTCCAGACACGCCACACCGGTCAAAAGCCATTCGAAACGGGTAAGCCTAAAGTCAAAGCTGCTCGTAAGACTGCCAAGACCACCAAGACGTCCAGCGCCGAATCCACCACGAAGTAAATCCTATGGGTCATAAAGTCCATCCAAAAGTTTTCCGCCTCGCTACTATCTACACTTGGGATTCCAAGTGGTTTGCCCGTGGCAAGAATTACGTTTCCTCGTTGCAGGAAGACGTGGAGATTCGTGAGTTCATGCGTAAAGCTTTGAAAGAAGCCGGCTTGAACAACGTCGACATCGAACGTACGCCAAAGCAGCTCACGATTACCGTTCACGTGGCTAAGCCAGGTGTGGTGATCGGTCGCGCTGGTGCAGGTATCGAAGAGCTGAAGAAGAAGGTTTTGAAGACTTTCTACCGAGGTCGTCGCGTTACCTTGAACATCAACGTCCAGGAAATTTCTCGCCCAACTTTGTACGGAGAGATCGTCGGTCAGCAAATCGCCCAAGATATTGAAAAGCGTTTGCCTTTCCGTCGCTCCATGAAGATGGCGATTGAACGCGTCATGAAGGCCGGTGCGAAGGGAGTTAAGCTCACTTTGTCTGGTCGTTTGAACGGAGCCGAAATTGCTCGTACTGAAACCATCTCGAATGGCAGCATCCCACTCCATAACTTGCGCGCCGATATCGATTTTGCTCGCGTACGTGCTAACACGGTTTACGGTGTTATCGGTATCAAGGTTTGGATCTACCGCGGCGATGTCTTCGGTGGGGAAGTTCAAAAAGAGACTTCAGCTGAAGGCGAACGACCACGCGCTCCACGTCGAGCCGTTCCAGCTAAGCGCTAACGGCTAAAAGCTAATTGCTTTCTTATGTTGCTCCCCAAGAAAATGAAGTATCGCAAGTGGCACAAGCGCCACACTCAAGGCGATCGCGTCGCTACCCAAAAAATCGACGTAGCCTTTGGAACCTATGGTCTCAAAGCTACGACCGAAGCCTGGGTAACCGCCCGTCAGATTGAGGCTGCGCGTCGTGCCATGACCCGTGCTATCAAGCGCGGCGGCAAGATCTGGATCCGTATTTTCCCTGACCACCCTGTTACTAATCACGGTGCTGAAGCTCCGATGGGTAAAGGTAAAGGTGGCGTGGACTACTACATGACGCCAGTTCGTGCCGGTACCATCCTCTTTGAAATGGACGGTGTTACGGATGATGTAGCCCGCGAAGCTTTCCGCTTGGCAGCCTACAAGCTGCCAGTCAAGACGAAGATCATTGTTCGCGCCTAACCTATGAACTTCAAGGAACTTGATGGGAAGAGCGAGAAAGAACTCTCTGGACTCTTGGCTGAAGACCGAGCTCGTCTGCACGCTTTAAACATGAAGCGTTCAGTCAACCAGGTGAAAGACGTGCGTGAAATCCGTGAAATCCGCCAGCACATTGCTCGCGTGATGACCAAGCTTACCAGCCTCAAGGCTAAATAATATGGAAACTGCTAACAAACAACTTGCAAAGCGCCGACGCCTCTCTGGGGTGGTGGTTTCGGACAAGATGGAAAAGACGGTCTCCGTCTCCATTGTTCGGACTATCGTCCACCCAAAGTACGGCAAGCGCTATATCAAGGGCACCAAGTACCTCGCGCATAACGAGGGTAATGAGGCCAAGACAGGTGATGAAGTCACGATCGAGGAAACTCGTCCGTTGTCATCCCGCAAGCGTTGGCGCGTGGTCTCCATCAATAAGAAGGCTTTAGTCTAACCGTATGTTGCAACATCGAGCCATGATTGCCGTTGCTGACAACACCGGCGCTAAAAAACTCCAGGTCATCCGTGTTCACGGTGGCTACAAGAAGCGCTACGCTCGCCTTGGCGACGTGGTGACTGCTGTAGTTAAGGAAGCTACACCACATAACGCTGTAAAGAAGAGCGATGTGGTGCATGCGGTGATTGTGCGTACCCGTAAAGAGACGCGTCGCCCTGACGGCTCTTACATCCGTTTTGATGAGAACGCCGCCGTACTTATTAACCGTGCCACCAAGGATCCACGCGGTACGCGTATCTTCGGACCAGTTGCTCGCGAATTGCGCAACGAAGGTTTCATGAAGATCGTGTCGCTGGCTCCGGAGGTACTCTAACCCTATCTTATGCAGATCAAGACTGGCGACAAAGTTCGCGTCCTGAGCGGACAAGACAAGGGTAAGGAGGGCAAGGTTACCCAAGTTTTACCTAAGCACGGCATGGTGGTAGTCGAGGGTGTGAATAACACCGTCCGCCACATGAAAGCCCGTGGCAAGCAAGCTGGACAGCGTGTCAATTACAACGGACCGATCCGTATGGAGAAGGTGTCCGTGATCAGCGAAAAGTAGTATGCAAAATACCAAAGAAAAAATGAAGACGGTGGTAGCGCCGGCCCTGAAGGCACAGTTCGGTCTTTCGAACGTCCATCAGATCCCGCGTATCCTTAAGGTCACCGTCAATTCCGGTCTGGGCAAAGGACGCGATCCCAAGTTCGTCGACACCATCGTCGAGACCTTGCGCAAGATCACGGGCCAGCAGCCTATGAAGACCAAGGCCCGCAAGTCTATTGCTGGTTTCAAGGTACGTGAAGGTATGGTGGTCGGGGCCGCGGTTACCCTGCGAGGGGAGCGCATGTGGCACTTTGTCGATCGCTTGGCCAACATCGCCTTTGCTCGTATCCGCGACTTTCGCGGTATCCCCGAGGCTTCGGTGGACAAGGACGGTAACTTCAACTACGGCTTCACTGAGCATACGGCTTTCCCAGAGATCCCACCGGACGAAGTTGAATCACTCCACGGTCTCCAAGTAACCATCACGACCACAGCTAAGAATCATGAAGAAGGACTCGCTTTATTTAAAGGTCTCGGGTTCCCCTTCGTCCCCAAGGTTCAGAAATAAGCTATGGCAACATCAAACCAAATCGCCAAGTCAAAGAAAACACCCAAGTTCATGACCCGTCGCGTAAATCGCTGCTGGCGCTGTGGACGTAAACGTTTCTTTATGCGCGCGTTCGGCCTGTGCCGTATCTGTTTCCGCGAGCTCGCCAACGTAGGTGAGTTGCCGGGTATCCGAAAAGCAAGCTGGTAATCCTATGATGACAGATCCAATTTCCGACATGCTCACTCGTCTGCGTAACGGTGCTACCGTGCACGCCAAGATGGTTACCATGCCGATGTCAAAAATGAAGTTTGCCATCGCCAAGCTTTTGCAAGGCGAGGGTTACTTGACCAAGGTTGAGACCTTCAGCGAAGGTGCTCATCCTATGCTGCGCGTTGAGCTTGCTTATGATGAGCACGGCCCACGTATTTCAGCAGTCAAGCGTGTCAGCAAGCCAGGTCTTCGCGTGTACGTGAAGGCTGAAGAGCTTAAAGCTGTTCGTTCAGGCTTTGGTCTGGCGATTCTCTCCACTCCAAATGGTCTTATGACCAGTCAGGAGGCCCGCAAGCGCCGCTTGGGTGGTGAGCTTATTTGCGAAGTCTACTAACGCATATGTCTCGCATTGGTAAAAAACCCGTTTTCCTTCCAGCTGGCGTCACCGCCACTGTTGGCAATGGCAGTGTGCTGATTAAGGGCCCCAAGGGGGAGCTCTCATTGAAGCTGCATCCAAATGCCCAGGTTGCTGTAACTGAAGACGAAGGTAAGACCCGCGTTGACGTGACGGTAGAGGACCCAGCCTCTGAGGACCGCGCCATTTGGGGCACGATGCGCGCCTTGATCGCGCAAAAGGTTAAGGGTGTTACCGAAGGCTACTCCAAGACACTCGAACTGAACGGCGTTGGTTTCCGCATGAACATTCAGGGCAAAGTCTTGACTTGTTCACTCGGTTTCTCACACGAAGTTCGCTACGATTTGCCGGAGAACTTGGAAGCCAAGGTTGATAATAATGTCTTGACTCTCACCTCTACCGACGCCGAATTAGTCGGCCGCGTAGCCTCTGAGATCCGCTCGCTTAAGAAGCCAGAGCCTTACAAGGGCAAGGGCTTCAAGTACGTGGGTGAAGTCATCCGCCGCAAGGCAGGTAAGGCCGCCAAGAGCGAATAATCTCTTATATGAATCGTAAAGAAATTCTCGCCAAACGTGCCCGTGCAGCTCGTCGCGCCACGCGCGTTCGCGCTCGCATCGTGGGTACCAAAGAGCGCCCTCGCTTGTCGGTTTTCCGCTCACACCGCCACATTTCAGCGCAGCTGATTGATGACACTACCGGTCGCACCATGGCAGCCGCGAGTGACATGAAGGCTAAGACTGAGGCCAAGCCGCTTGAACGTGCTGCCGCAGTCGGTGCTGAACTGGCTGGTGCAGCCAAGAAAGCCGGCGTGACTACGGTGATCTTTGACCGCGGATCCTACCTCTACCACGGTCGCGTGAAGGCGCTGGCTGAAGCCGCCCGTGAAGCTGGACTTGTTTTCTAAGCCTATGAACGAAGTAACAAAACAAAAGGAAACCCCCGTAACTACCGCCTCAAAAGTGGGGGTCGCAGGGGGAGCGGGCGCAGCAACTGCTCGCCCTGCTGGTGGCCGTGGTCGTGGACCAGGAGGCTCTGGTGGCCGTGGCGGTAGCCCCGACGGACGTCGGGGTGGCGGTGATCGTCGCGGTGGTCGCGGTGGGGCTCCTCGTGAGGCCCGCGAGTTCGAGCAAAAGATTCTCGAATTGGCTCGCGTTACCCGTGTGACGAAAGGTGGTAAGCGTATGCGCTTCCGCGCCAGTCTTGTTATTGGCGATCGCCGTGGCCGCGTTGGTTTTGGTGTAGCTAAGGGCGGTGACGTTTCCATGGCTATTGAAAAGGCCTTCCGCCAAGCCAAGAAGAACATGGTCAAAGTTCCTCTGATTGAGGAAACCATCCCACACGAGGTCTTCCGTAAGTTCGCTGCAGCCTCTGTACTTTTGAAACCAGCTCCAAAAGGTACTGGATTGAAGAGTGGTGGCCCAACTCGTGTTGTCCTTGAATTGGCCGGTGTTCCAAACGCTGTGTCCAAGATCATGGGTTCCAAGAATAAAATCAACAACGCTAAGGCAACATTCCTGGCACTTCGCGCTTTGCGCATGCCAACTGAAGCCATGGTTGCAGCTAAGACTGCCAAGGAAGCCAAGAAGGCAGCCGTCTAACCTCTTTATATGGCGATTACATTACATTCAATGCGTCCTGCTAAGGGTGCAACCAAAGACAAGAAGCGCGTTGGTCGCGGTCTTGGATCCAAGGGTACAACCGCTGGTCGTGGTCAGAAGGGTCAAAGCTCACGTTCCGGTGTGGGTGGTTTGAAGCGTTTGGGTATGCGCGCTACACTTTTGGCGACCCCAAAGGTTCGTGGTTTCAAGTCGCTGGAAGGCAAGATGCAGATTGTGAACGTTGGTGACTTCAGTAAGCGTTTTATCGCTGGTGAAGTTGTTACGCCTCGTACCCTGGCCAAGAAGGGCATGGTTAAGGATGGCGGTGCCAAGGTTAAGGTTTTGAGCGAAGGCGATTTGACTGTAGCTGTTACGGTCAAGAACTGTCAGGTCTCCGCAGGCGCTTCCGATAAAATCGTGAAGGCTGGCGGCAAGGTTGAAGCCTAAAACTTGCGCGTTCTATGAATTACCTCCTGCGTATTTTCCGAGTCCCTGAGATTCGGAACGGACTCTTGTTTATCCTTATGGTGCTGACCATCTTCCGGTTAGCAGCCCATATTCCGGTGCCAGGTATTGATGCCTCTAGCTTGTCGTCGCTGCTCTCGGGTAACCAGTTCTTGGGACTTCTGAACGTGTTCTCAGGTGGTACGCTTGAAAACTTTTCAATCGTAGCTCTTGGTGTTGCTCCCTACATTACGGCTTCGATTATCTTTCAGCTCCTCGGCATGATCTTCCCGTCGGTGGAGGAGATGCAGAAGGAAGAACAGGGTCGTCAAAAGCTCAACCGTTGGACTCGTTTTGCCACGGTGCCATTGTCTATTTTGCAGGGTTACGCTTTGGTGACGCTGATCAACCAGTCAACCGGGCTTTCGATTGGCGGCTTTGATTTAGCTATCGCCCTTGTGTGTATGACGGCGGGCACCATCTTCTTGATGTGGTTGGCCGAACTTATTTCGGAACGAAAGATGGGTAACGGCATGAGTATCATGATTTTTGCCGGTATCATTGCTGCTTTCCCTGGTTTCCTAGCTCAAACTTTAGCCACCTACACCCGCGCCGACCTCATGGACATGGTGATCTTCGCGATGCTTACCTTGGTAACCATCGTCGGAGTCGTCTTCGTTAGTGAAGGTCAGCGTAACTTGCCGGTGCAGTATGCCCGCGGTGGAGGTACGAACGGTGGTACGAAGGTTATCTCGAGTTTGCCACTCCGCGTGAACATGGGCGGCATGATCCCGATCTTGTTTGCATTGTCATTGATCACGCTACCTCCACTCGTCGGTCAGTTTTTCGTTGACGCTCGCACGCAGATCGTTCGCGATATTGCTGGCTGGGTAGTCTCGGCTTTCTCTACCGGTTGGGTATACGCTCTGGCGTATTTCGGCCTGGTAGTTATGTTCACTTTCTTCTATGCGGGCATTGTGTTCCGTCCAGAACAGGTGGCTGAAAATCTCCAGAAGCAAGGCGGCTTTATCCCGGGTGTGCGGCCAGGAGTTCCGACGGCCAATTACCTCCAGTGGGTAGTGAACCGGATTCTCTTGGCGGGTGCAGTCTTTCTTGCTACCATTGCCGTGCTGCCTGTGATTATGCAGGAGGTGACGGGCAATCCGAACCTGCTCGTGGGCGGTTCATCGGTCATCATCATCGTGTCGGTTATTATCGACATCGTGAAGCAGACCGAAGCTCAGCTGAGTATGCGGTCATATGATCTCTAGGGCGATCTCTAAGGCTGTGAATGTAAATATCAACAATTTCAAGATGAGCTTAACCTCTGGTTAAGCTCATCTTCGTTTTATGCATAAGATTTTGATACTTGGTCCTCAAGGTTGCGGAAAAGGCACGCAGGCCGCTTTGCTTTCGAAGAAGCTAAGCGTCCCGCAATTGTCGATGGGGCAGCTGTTGCGAGAAACTGCCAAGGGTACCGGGCCGCTGGCCGACCAGATTCGTGGCCTCCAAACGGCTGGAAGCCTGGTATCGGACAATATCGCTATTCAGGTCTTGGACGCCCGTTTAAAACTTCCGGACACGAATCGAGGTTATATCCTGGACGGTTTCCCAAGAAACGAAGAACAATTCCGGGCTTTTGAGAAATACGCTACCCCAACCATGGTGCTTGTCATCGATGTGCCACCTGAAGTATCTTTACCCAGACTCACCAAGCGAGCCGAGCTTGAGCACCGCGTGGACGACACCCCGGAAGTGATCCAGAAGCGTCTTAAGATTTACGAGCTCGATACGCGCCCTATGATTCGTCACTACGAAGATCAGGGGCTGGTGCGTTTTGTCGATGGGGTGGGGACGGTCGAAGAAGTCGCCGAGAGAGTTAATAACGTTTTCGGTATCCAAAATGTCTAAGTATG
>JBBUCB010000051.1:0-12592 GCA_038058005.1 Patescibacteria group bacterium
ATCGGGCTGTGGCGCAGTTGGTAGCGCGGCTGGTTTGGGACCAGCAGGTCGCAGGTTCGAGCCCTGTCGGCCCGACCAAAAAATCCTGTCCTTAGGGTCGGGATTTTTTGATTGCGGTCGAAGTGCCGAGATATTAGTCATTAGGAATTAGCAGAAATTAGAGAATAGAGTCTAGAGTATAACCGAGCGGCCTAATATCTAAGTTCTAAACTCTGCTAATTCCTAATGACTAATTTCTAAAATCCCCTGTGCTACAATCGAAGTATGAAGTACCCCTCAGTCACCCTGGAGCTACAAATGGTAGCAGTAGGATATCCTGTTGTTATTGGGGTAGATGAGGCGGGGAGGGGGTGTCTGGCGGGGCCGGTGATTGCGGCTGCAGTGGTTTTTGAATGGGGTGAAGAGATGCAGCTGGCCCGGCGCGAGCTCAAAAAACTTGTCCGCGATAGCAAACTCTTGTCGCGTGAGGTGCGCAAAGAGGCAAACGGACTGATTCGTGCTCACGCACAGGCTTTTGCGATTGGTTCATCCGAAGCCGACGAGATCGATGAGATTAACATCCTTCAGGCAACGTTTGTGGCTATGCATCAGGCCGTGGGACGGGTTCAGGAGCAACTCCCAGGACTTGATATGTTTATTTTGGTGGATGGCAATAAGACCATTCCGGGAGCGGGTGGCATGCAGCAAGCGATTATTGATGGCGATGCTAAGATTTTCTCCATTGCCGCGGCGTCGATCATCGCCAAGGAATATCGCGACAGCCTGATGGAAAAAATTCATGAGCTGTATCCTGTTTACAATTTTGCCCAGCATAAAGGCTACGGAACGCTTGAGCATCGTCAGGCAATTTTGAAGCATGGTTTTTCTCCGCTCCACCGCCGGAGTTTTCGGGTGAAATAGTGTTATACTGGAGTTCAATTAACGTGTTTGTTATGCCTGCCGCCAAAAACGGGCAAGCCATTAAAGACGAGATCCTCAAATTGATTGCTGAGAGTATCGGCACCAAAACTGCTGATATGTATCGTGGTTTTTGCGATTCTCAGCCGCCAGAAACTGCTATCGCCTCAGCTGAGGAATTGCTGGTTGAATTTGTTGGTCGAGATCGGGCTACGGAACAGGTAAAAGTTCTGCGTGCAAAGTTTAACCTTGGTAAGGTGAAGGCGGTATGAGCAAACAAATCTTCCTTTACATAACTTTCTTTGGTCTCCTGAGTTTTTCATTGCTCAGTTATTGGGCTGGTTTGGGAGGTGAGCGCAATCTGCTATTTTTGAATATCGCTTACCTATTGGCGCCGGTTTTTTCTGTGCTAGGTGGTTTGTACGCTGTGAAGATTTACGGCTGGCGCGGTATGACGTCTCGGCCGTTCCTATTTCTCACACTTGGCCTGCTCCTGTGGATGATCGGCGAAATATTGTGGGTGTATTACGATTTTGTGATCGAAGTAACACCGTATCCGTCAATTGCCGATTACTTTTATTTGTTTGCCTACGTGCCGCTGTTCTTGGGCTTGTTTGAGCAGGTTCAGCTTTCAAAAGTGAGGTTGAAGAGGTTTGATCCAGTAATCGTTTTCTTATTCGGCATTATCGCGATATTAATGGCTGGTCTGGCCACGTACTTTGGTATTTTTCTGGCTTATGATTCCGCGTCTACGCTCATGGAAAACGCCGTGGCTATTGGTTATGGTTTGGCGGACATGGTCATCATTCTGTGTGCACTATTAGTACTCATCTTAGCTTGGGAGTTTAGAGGGGGCAGTTTGATGCGCTTCTACATGTTCATTTTCTTTGGTTTTTCCATGACCTTCATTGCTGATGTGGGTTTTGCGGTTTATAACGAGGAGTATTTGGCGGGCGGTTGGTGGATCCGCAATACACTCGACAGCCTTTGGATCATGCAATATTTGTATTTTGGTATGGCGTTCTTTGCTTTTGGTCTACATCTCAAGGTTGCACAAGAGCGTTTGATTGAGCGCTAGCCGGTCTCTTCCCTTGGTGGTGGTTTTTGGTTAGGATGGACACCTATGGCCATAGCCCGCGAGGTGTTTGAGCAGGCCTCCACCCATAGGCCGCAATTTACGGCCCCACTTGGTTTATCTGAGGCTCTGGTTCGCGATATTTCCGGACAAAAACATGAGCCTGCTTGGATGCTGGCTAAGCGTTTGGTAGCTTTTTCTCGATTTCAGCAGACACCCTTACCGCACTGGGGGCCATCGTTAGCCGGGCTCAATCTTGATGCGATCAGTTATTTTGTCCGTCCGGATGCTCGCGAGTCAAAAACTTGGGAGGATGTGCCGGTTGAAATTCGCGATACGTTTGAAAAACTTGGTATTCCAGAAGCAGAACGATTAGCTCTTGGTGGCGTAGGGGCTCAATACGATTCGGACATGATTTATCATAACCTTAAAGCCGACCTGGCTGCTAAGGGCGTGATTTTTGAGAACATGGATGTGGCCGTTCACCAGTATCCCGAGCTTGTCCGTGAGTATTTCATGACCAATTGCGTACCCGTTCACGATCATAAGTTTGCGATGTTGCACGCGGCGGTCTGGAGTGGTGGGACGTTTATTTATGTTCCTAAGGGTGTGAAGGTCGAAATTCCGCTCCAAGCCTACTTCCGCATGAATACTGAGCGCGGGGGTCAGTTTGAACACACTCTTATCATCGCTGACGAAGGGAGTGACGTGCACTACATTGAAGGTTGCTCGGCGCCTAAGTTTGCAGCGGCTGCCTTGCACGCTGGCTGTGTAGAAATTTTTGTAAAAAAGGGAGCTCGTGTTCGTTATTCGAGTATCGAGAATTGGAGTAAGAACACTTTCAATCTGAATACCAAGCGCGCAGTCGTTGATGAGGGCGGTACCATCGAATGGTTAAATGGAAACATGGGGAGCGGGACGACCATGCTCTACCCGATGAGTATCTTACGAGGTCGCGGAGCAAAAAGTGATTATCTCGGCATTGCTTTTGCCGGTCCAGGCCAGCACCAAGACACGGGGCACAAGGTGGCTATGATCGCCCCTGATTGCTCAGCTAACGTCTTATCTAAGAGTTTGTCGGGTGGGGGAGGAAAATCGACGTATCGAGGTTTGGTCAGGGTCACTGGAGGTGCTGCGGGAGCTCGAGTGAAAGTTCAGTGCGATGCTTTGCTGCTCGATGGCGTCTCAACCTCGACCACCACGCCAGTGATGAGGATTGAGCGGGGGGATGCCACCGTGGCTCACGAGGCCACAGTGGGACGCTTGGGGGAAAGCGAACTATTTTATCTTCAGAGTCGTGGCCTGACAGAGCAAGAGGCGATTCGGACTTTGGTGGGCGGTTTTTTGGAGCCGGTAGTACGCGAATTGCCATTGGAGTACGCTGTCGAGCTGGTGAAGTTGATTGAATTAGAAATGGAAAGCGTTGCATGAAGCTGACTTTGCACCCATCTGCACCTGCCCGACTCATCCCGCTGTCTGAAGACGAGCGCTTGTCTTTGGTTGATCCACGAGAGCTGGTAGTCCAGGAGGGCGATAAACAAAATTGGAATGAGGTCACGATCATTGGTCGGGGCGAGCGTCGCTCGGTCAGTTTGGATGTGCGGGTCGAGCCTCGGGCGCACGGGCAGATGATTAGAATTTTTGTGGTGCCCGAAGGTGCTCGTCTGACGATCTTGCACAAGGTCCGTCTCGCCGAAGCAGCGAGTTGGCAAAACGTGATTTGTATTCGCGGGCGGGGCGAGGTTAAGATCCGTCGAGCAATAGAAGTGCTCGGGACAGGGGCAGAAGTTCGCCTAGCGTGCCTAGGAGTTATGGACGATTTTTCGCGAATCTCAGTTTCGGATGAGATTTTTTCTCACGCCTCACATACTAAAAATGATCTCCGCACAAAAATTGTGCTCAATAATGCGGCTCGCTCCGAGGTACGTGGTCGGATTGTTGTCGGTGAAGAATCGACGCAAAGTAATTCGTACGAACGACTTGATCATCTGGTTTTAGGCGATCAGGCAGGAGCCGTAGCTATTCCTGAATTGGAGGTGAAGACGGATAACGTGAAATGTGGCCATGGCGCCACCTCGGGCCGGCCGAGTGAGGCTGAGCTGTTCTACCTTTTGAGCCGCGGCCTGTCTTTGACAGCTGCCGAGCGACTTTTGGCCCAAGGTTTTGTGAGCGATGCTTTACATGGCCTGCCAGAACGATCAGTTCAGGACGCACTGGCGACGATGTTTAACTGATATGGATTTGTGGGAAGACGTAAAATTACAGTTTCCAGCACTTCACGATGATCGAGTCGTGTATTTGGATAGTGCCGCTACCACGCAAATGCCTGAGGTAGTTCTTAAAGCTGTTTCAGACTATGAACGTGCCGGTCGTGGTAACCCGCATCGGGGTCTTCACGATTTTGCAGCCCGTGCCACGGAGCTTTTGCAGGCTTCTCGAGCCGCGGTGGCTCAGTTTATCGGTGCCCAGCCTGCGGAACTCCTTTTTACTAAGGGAACGACCGAAGGGCTTAATCTCGTGACCCAGGCCTTGGGCAGCCAATTGGGTCCGGGTGACGAGGTGGTGCTGACGATCTTTGAACACCATGCCATGCTTTTGCCTTGGCGTCAGTTGGCACTTGAGCGTGGTTTTACCATCAAGTATTTGCCGATGTCAGAGGTTGGAACGGTCGATCTTGAGCTCGCAAAGAGAATAATCACATCAAAGACAAGGGTCGTCGCAGTAATTCACGCCTCGAATGTCTTAGGGACGATTTTGCCGGTGGCTGAGATCGTCGAGTTGGCGCATTCCGTAGGAGCTTGGGTTATTCTCGACGCTGCTCAGTCTGTGGCTCGTTTGCCGATCGATGTTCGAACGCTTGGTTGCGATGCTATGGCCTTTGGAGCGCACAAAATGTACGGTCCAGAAGGTATCGGTGCTCTTTACATCGCCGACCGTTTGCGGCCTCACCTGAAGCCATTGTTGTTTGGTGGTGGCATGGTCGACGAAGTGCTCGATGACACTATTCGTTACGCCGAAGACGTTCGTTTGTTTGAAGCGGGTAGTCCGAACGTGGGTGGGGCAGCAGGTTTTGCGGCTGCCTGTACTTTTTTGAAGTCACTCGGACTTGAGCGAGTTCGTGAACGCGAGCTCGCGCTTATCAGCAGACTCGTGTCGGGCCTGGATCAGCTGCCACGAGTAAAACTTCATTCGGCCGAGCCGGCACTCGGTCGCGTGGGAGTGGTTTCGTTTTCCATCGAGGGGGTACATTCACATGATGCAGCTCAAATACTTGCCGACCAGGGTATTGCGGTCCGAGCTGGCTATCATTGCGCTGCTCCACTAACGCGTTGCTTAGATTTAAGCGGCACGGTGCGGGTGAGCTTCGGCGTTTATTCTTTGGCAACCGATGTCGATCGTCTGGTGACCGGGATTCGCAACGTCTTGGATCGGTTTCCTTTATGAGTGACATGTATCGTGATCATCTTTTGGACCATGTCCGTCGACCTCGCAATCACGGGGTTCTTGAGGATGCGAACTTGAACAGACATGAAGCTAATCCGTCCTGCGGTGACGTTATCGATGTGTATTTGAGAACGAGCACCGACGGAGTAGTCGAACACGCCTCTTTTACTGGTCGTGGATGTGTCATTAGTCAGGCTGCTGCCTCAATCGTTATCGAAGCTATCCTTGGTAAATCGAAAAGCGAAATACTTGCCATGGGTCCGAAAGATGTGGTGGGATTGCTCGGAGTCGAGCCGGGGCCGATGCGAATGAACTGCGCGCTTCTACCGTTATCCGCCCTTCAGAAAGCCTTATGTTAAATATTCAAAACCTCACGGTCAGGCGTGGCGACAAAGACGTTTTGAAAGACGTTAGTTTAAGCGTTGACTCGCGCGAACTCGTAGCCCTCGTTGGTGCTAATGGGATAGGCAAGTCGACGCTCGCAATGGCGCTCCTTGGCCATCCCTCGTGTCAGATTTTGGCGGGCTCGCTGATGCTTGATGGCATCGATTTACTGCCGTTGAAAACGCATGAACGAGCCAGGCGCGGTTTGTTCCTAGCCCACCAAGAACCACCGGTTATCGCGGGAGTTTCGGTGGCTAATGCTTTGCGGGCTGCTAGCGATGCTACTCGGCAGCAGCCGTACACGACGGCTGAGTTTTTCGATAAATTACGGGCCTCGTTAGCTCGCCTAGGCCTCTCGCAAGACTTCGCTAATCGCAATTTACACGAAGCTTTTTCCGGGGGAGAGAAGAAGCGTTCAGAGTTATTGGCTCTGCTCATGGTCTCGCCGAAATACGCGGTGCTCGACGAGGTTGATTCTGGTATGGACGGCGTGGCGCGGGCCATGACCAAGGATATTTTGGCAGAAATGCGCTCGGCGGGAACGGGCTTCCTAGTTATTTCCCATAACGACAGCTTCATCGAGGAACTCGGGCCGACGCGTAAAGTATTTTTGGGGTAAACGACGAGACTATCACAGTTTGCACTCTCGGGGTGAGTCTGCTAATATTGTTGCGTAACGATCATCACATTATGCTAAACAATCCTTCCGCTGAACACTCGCAATACCTCATCCCGACGGTCATTGAAAAGACCCATTATGGTGAGCGAGCTTACGATATTTATTCTCGCCTGCTAAAGGACCGGATTATTTTCTTGGGTACTGGCATTGACGATGGGGTGGCTAATGCGGTCATTGCCCAGCTTCTGTTTTTAGAGAGTCAGGATAAAACAAAAGATATTAAGATCTATATCAATAGCCCCGGAGGATCTGTTTCGGCTGGTCTGGCTATCTACGACACCATGCAGTACATCGGCCCCGACGTATCGACGATTTGTGTGGGTATGGCCGCTTCTATGGGAGCCTTTTTATTGGCCGCTGGTGCTGCGGGCAAGCGTTTCGCCTTGCCTAATTCGGAGATCATGATTCATCAGGTACTCGGTGGCGTTCAGGGTCAGGCTACGGATATTCAGATCCACGCCGAGCGCATCATGGTCCTTAAAAAGACCTTGAACGAGCTCCTGTCTCACCATACCGGCCAGAGCGTGGAGAAGGTGACACGGGACACCGAACGCGATAACTTCATGGTCGCTAAGCAGGCCCAGAAGTATGGTTTGATCGATAAGGTTATCCGTAAGGCTTCCGAAGTTTAAAAAAATGTTCATGAGATAAGGATAGAAACTGCGCTGTTTTTAGCGTAGTTTCTGGTCTCTGTAGGATGGGATTGAAAAGTCTGTAAATTAGTTTGTCAATCTTGGTAAAGTTGTGTAAGGTTAAAAGATCGACGGACCGTAAATTGGCTTGACGTAGCCAGGAAAAGCATGTAAATTCAAAGCTTCGCTTGGGAGGACTTGCAGCGAATGGAGGCTTTTGGTGGGCGTAGTACTGCGGTCACGACAAGCATGGGGATGTATGCGTTGTACTTCCTGGATCCGTCTGGGCAGAAACAGCAAATGTATCTTCTTGACCGCAGTCCCGCGCTTATCAGGTGCGTATTTACATAGTTATTTTTTTCTAAATCCTCACATTTTAATTAACACAGATTAAGTGAAACGGTGACGACAGATTAAACACAGATGCGAAAAGACGAGCCTCATAGCTCGTCTTTTCGTTTCTCACATCTGTGTAAAATCTGTAATTGTTTGTCACTAATCTGTATTAATTAAAACAAGAATAATTGGATTATTTTAAATAGGTGCGTCAGATACCCCCTGGACTTCGGCGGCTGGGGCCGCGTCTGCATTACCGACGCCTACCAGACAGATGGTGGGGAGTGATCTATAGCTTGAGAAGAATTCACGAGTTTTTATACTCCCATCAGGCATGACGATGTTGTAGTCAAAGGTTGTTGTTGCTCCAGGGTGAGGGGACTGACACTGGCGTTCTCCTGGAGCTAGTGAAGTAGTCTCTGTCTCTACGGTTGCTCCGTAGCCGGTCCAGCTGAGAACGGTGGGGGGAGTGTAGGAACCTTCCCTGCCGTCTGAGGTACCCCAGAAGGTGAAGAAAAGTTCGCTCGTGGCGGTATTCATCTCGGTGATCAACATGATGTGGTGGCCGGTGTCATTGGTGATTTTTAGATCTGGGGCTGGATCGTAAATAGTGGCATCGGTACCCGGTTGGTTATTTGAGGGATCATTGTAGTAACTAACGACAAGGGAGTGATTGCGACGTTCAGCGATGTCGAGCCCAGAGTTCATGGCCGCGCGAAAGGTGGTAGTACCAATTTGGCATAGGCCACCGCCGATCTCGGGAATAATTTGATCACCTTTAATGACTAGTTCTGGTAGGTAGCCGTCAGCCACAGTGAAGGGTCGAAGTTTCTCAAGCAACGACAAGGTTTCACCAGGTGGAATGAGAATACCGTTCAACTTATCGGCACCATGACGGATGTTGGCACGGCGATTCGATGGGCTGCCGGCGTAACTAGAAAAGCCGACACCTAGAATCTCCTTGATGCCTAAGTCGTTAGCACTAGCAGTTGGTACGGCTGGCTCGGTGCGTTCAGCGGCGATAGCCACGTCCCCGTTGTCGGTTCCTAGGGCAGCGAGAACGTCAGCTAGGACTTTATCGTCGTTAATCACGAAGCCGTCACGGCTTTCTTCGAATTCAACGACGCGGTCACCCTCGATGACGAACTTGGCGTCTTGCGGGGCGATGTCGATAGCTGCGTGGATAGTGTTGAGAAAGGCCTCCATGGCTTCAGTGTCCAAGTTCAGGGTGGGGGAGTCGTTGTCAGCTTGGGCCGGCAAGAGCCAGATTTTCAAATCGTTACTCGTAATTGTGTACGTAAGGTCTTTGCCGTACTCGGGCGTGAAGCGGAGGGTATAGGGCCCTTTGTCCACGGCGGTGATGGCTTGAGGGATGAGAGTCTCAGCTTCGGCCTTGCTGATGGTGGCTGAGCGCTCGACTAAGTGAAGTTCCAAGGTTTCTAGCGACAGATCTTGGGCGTCCACCTGCAGGTCCTCGAGGGCGCCGTCCATATCAAGAATTGCGCCTTCTACGGCTTCGACTACGGTCACGGTCATGTTGTCGCCACTTCCCACAAAGACAAAATCGGTGGGGGTACCGGACGATTCCGCGTTAGGAAAAACGTCTCGTAAGGCGCTGATTAAACGCGTTTCGGCGAAAACGTAACCAGGTTCTAAATGCACGGGAGCAAGCGTGAGGTGATAGAGCGGGGCAAAAAAGTCACGGAGCTGATTGCCGGTGCGCCCAATCTCGAGGGCGTTATTTACACTTGAATTTACGTCCCAGTCGATAAGTTGATAAACAAGATCGGGATCTGTGGCCACGTTGGTACGGAGATCGATGTGTTGCACTTCGTCGTAGAGCTCCACCTCAATACCCGCATCCACCATGTTATTGAAACGCTGCTGAAGGAGCTCGGTAGCGGCTAGACGATCAAGCCCACCAACGTTGAGACCGGCGACCGAGACGTTTGGGAGGATGTGATCCTTAGTGTAAGCGTACGTGGCGCCAGCCGCGCCGAGAATAGCAACGCTGGCCACGAGCACGACAAGTACTACGACCTTAGCGGCCCGGACTTTGCCAGAGCGGGGAGTTTTCGGGGGCTGAACTTTGTAGACGTTCAGCATGTCGGCCGTTTGGCCTTCAGATTCCGTTTGTTCAGAGGTGTTTTTGCTCATACGTCTGGTTCGCGGCGTACATGTAGGCGCACGCTGTCACTGGCTTTAGGGATCGAAATAGTTAAAATGCCATTTTTGAGGGAGGCTTCGGCTTCGTCGGTTTTGACGCGGCAGGGAAGGATGACTGAGCGGGAAAAAGCCCCCCAGAAACACTCTTCATAATGCACCGTAGCACGCACGGGAAGGGCGTCAATATGGCGCTCGCCACGAATAGTTACCAGGTCCTCGTTGACGTGAATATCCAAATCCTGCTCCTTCACGCCAGCAATTGCAGAACGGATCAAAATATTCTCCGGAGTTTCGATAACATCAATGGCTAATTGTCCCTCGTCATTTTTCCAAGCGAGGTCCTCTTGTGACATCTTCATAATTGTCTTCATTGTAGCAGAACTGACAGGAGCATTCGAGTATTCTAGGGTTTTACTCCCTCGATTACTGCATGCCTGGAGTACTCGAATACTTTAGCCGGAATGCAAGTTGTGAGTTAAACGACGGAAGAGTAAAATACGTTTGTATGCAGACACAATCCTGTGAGGTTACAGCGACACCCACAAAGCTTACCTGGCAACGTCTCCTCCTCGGTTTAGGGGCAGTGGTAGCAACTTACTGGCTGCTACAAGTCTCGGGGATCTTGACCTTTTCTCCTCAGGTGGCTGGGGCCACTAACCTCGGGGCGGTTTTTGTGGTGGGTTTGGTAGCGGCTTTGTCCTCCTGCACCGCGATGGTGACGGGGGTAGTGGCGGCTGTATCCGCTACGCAGGTTACTGCTCGGGCTCACGCCTTTTTTAACCTGGGCAGGCTCTTTGGCTTTGCGGGTTTTGGTGCGGTTATTGGTTTATTAGGTCAGGTTTTACGTCTTTCCATCTTTGCCAACGGTCTCATGGTGCTCGCGATCGCACTCTTCATGATTACGCTTGGTGCGCATCTCATGCGCTTGTTGCCCCGTGGTGTTTGGTATTTTTCTCCTCCAGCTCGTTTGACCCAAGCCATAGCCTCGTTGAGTACCAGCCGCCATCCAGCCGTCCCGCTTATTCTTGGGGCTTTAACCTTCTTTTTGCCCTGTGGCTTTACGCAGTCGATGCAGCTGTATGCCTTGTCGACCGGGAGTCCTTGGCAGGCCGCTATCATTATGACGGTCTTTGCCCTTGGTACTTTACCGTCTTTCGTGGGGATCGGGTTGCTCACGTCGAGCGTGAAGGGTGTTACTAAACGACGCTTGAATTACCTGGTCGGGGCCATGGTCATCGCTCTTGGGGTGGCTAATCTTCAAAATGGAGCTACACTGCTCGGCTGGGCTGGTTTTACCCCGCATACGCAAAGAGTGTCGGCTGCGTCAGTACTCTTGCCCGACGGTAGCCAACGTGTAGAAATGGAAATCACCGGCCAAGGTTATTCGCCAAAGACCATCGAGGTGATCGAAGACATTCCTGTCACCTGGGAAATTTATGGCACTGAGCAGCTTGGTTGCGCGAATACGTTGGTAGCTCCAACTTTCAATATCACCACTGCTATCGAACCAGGTTTTAATCAGGTGCACTTTACGCCCACTGAACCGGGCACGTATGTGTTTAGTTGTTCGATGGGGATGGTGAGGGGCACGATGATTGTTCGTGAGAAGAGTTAATGGTGGAGGATAGGCGGACTTTCAGAAAATTTAGGGCTTTGGTATATTGACTGTCTATGGAGTTGGACGATAAGAAGTTTGCGGCTTTTCAAGTAGATATTTTTAAGGCTATCACGGAGGTGAAGACTGACCTTCAGGCACAGATTGCCGAGGTCAAGACTGACCTTCAAACGCAGATCACGGAGGTGAAGACTGACCTTCGAGGTGAGATTGCAGAGGTAAAGAGCGATTTCCGACAGGCTATCGCGGATGAGGGACGGAGTAGCAGGGATTTCACAAAACAAGAAATTCAGGCCTCTGAACATCGTTTGAAGGCTTATGTGGATGAGAAAACAGATGTAGTCTTGTCGGCTTTATCTCATACTATCGATAACGAGATTCAACCTAAATTCGAAGATCATGAACAACGACTCACCAAACTTGAAACAAAAACCGCCTAACAGGGCGGTTTTTGCTAGTAAAAAGAATCACAAAAATACTGGCTTTTTAGCGATTTTAAGCCCAATTTCATTGACAAAAGTCACTTTTTATGCTATACTGAAACATCGTATATTTGCGGTAAGTCGAGTTGAAAGTAGCTTTTTGTGGCTCAAATATGAGCCGTTAAAAGCCGCTTTCAACAATTTGGTCAGCCAATTACGGGAAATATCCGTGAAAGGTCAGCCGAGCGGCAACTGTGAGGTATCCGATGTCCAGCTTCTCCAATCTCCGTCACGGCGAAGTCGTCGAGTTCGAGCGCATCCTGTCCGAGGTCGGCTTCACCGCCGAGCTCGTCCGACTCATCAACCAGGACCCCTCGCTCGCCGCGGCCATGCTCGCGACGGTGCAGGAGCTCCCGGCGGCCAAGCTCATCCACGGCGTGTTCAACCGCGCTGAGGACGTGCTCAAGGCCACGATGGAGCGCCTCGTCGAGAAGGGCTTCGTGGTCGACCAGTTCACCTGGATCGGCTCGAACACCCCGCCCGACTTCACGCAGGACACCGAGGTCGTGGTCGCGCTCGATGTGACGCTCGACACCCTCCAGGCAACCCTCGAGTTCGCCTACGAGTGGGCAGCCGAGGGTCAGGAGAACGGCGGCTGGCGCTGGGAAGGTCTCAACACCGACCCCGACAAGCTCCGTCTCCTCCAGGGTTCCGCACCGTTCCAGCCGTTCACCCTCCGGTGGCGCCGCATCAAGCTCAACGCGAACATCGGCAAGAAGCCGATCGACGTGCGGAGCCCCGAGGCGTCCCCCGGTACCGTCCTCGTCTTCGTGGCCGCCCAGCACCCCGCTCGGGTGAAGGCTACGGACTACGAGAAGCGGTTTGGCTGGTTCGTCCCGGGGATCGAGTGCACGGCGCCCGGCTACGAGCCGTGGCAGGGCG
>JBBUCB010000052.1:0-5351 GCA_038058005.1 Patescibacteria group bacterium
GACAATCAAAGCCGCTTTGCTAGACCAAACCGTGATCGCCGGAATTGGAAATATTTATGCCGACGAATCCTTGTTCCGTGCTGGGATTCGGCCGACGAGAGCGACGAATAAATTAACTGGCGAGGAAAGATTGAAGCTTGCAAGAGAAATTAAAAAAGTTTTGGCCCAGTCGTTGGCGCAAAGGGGGACGAGTGCGAGCGACTATATCGATACCGAGGGGGAGAAAGGCGGGTTTCAGAATTTTTTGCGCGTGTATGGTCGTGCGAATGAGCCTTGTATGAGCTGTAAGCGGCCAATCAAGAAGATTCTCACTGCCCAACGCGGCACGCATTACTGCGTGAATTGCCAGAAATAGAAGAGACCGCTCCCTGTGGGGCGGTCTCGTGACGATGGAGTCTTAGAAGTCCATGACATCCCACACGATCGTCTGCGCGATGTTCTTCAGCTCTCCGATCTGCACGCAGCGGAGATCGATCCACTCGGGCTGACCCTCGTTGTCCGGGTTGTTCGTGTTGGTAATCGGGGCCTGGAGATCTTCCACCTCGCAGATGTAGATCTGCAGGAAGACATGCCAGTAAGTATCCTCGGCCTCGTAGTAGACGAAGTTCTCGCGTTCGCCCCAGAAGATCATACTGACGATTTCCAGTCCGGTTTCTTCCCAGACCTCCCGCCGGAGCGCATGCTCGAACGTCTCTCCCGGCTCCACACCGCCACCGGGCAGGAAGAGCCGTCCCTGGTTCGCGCCGCGGACCATGAGCAGGCCATCATCCTTCCGGATGATGGCGTAGACGCTCGGGCGTGGAACCAGCTTGGTCCGTTCGACCTCGATCGTGGCGTTGGGGTCGGCGACCATGTGGCAAGTCACTCGGTTGTTGTCCACGTTTCCTCCAAGAAGTAGACGGGATAGTAAAACATTTTTTGTAAAATAAGTCAAAATAGATTCGAGACCGCTTTTGAGGGCGGTCTCGGGGAGACGACGGACGAGCGCGAGGGCTCGACGCTAGTGATTGCGGCTGGTGGCGTGCCCGTGGTCGGGCCGCGGCTGGCAGACCAGCTCGGCGGTCTTGGGATCGAGGTCGAGGTGACCGGTCTGCGGCGGGCAGGCCAGGCCGCTGTCCTCGTCGTTGACCTTCGAGAGATCGATCGTCGGCTCCGCGTCGCTCGCGAGGGGCGAAGACGGGGAGTCGGGGGAGTGGAGGCTGAGGCAGCTGAGGACCACCGGCAGGACAATGAGCCTGAGAGTGGCAGAACTGAGGGAGTAATCACGACGAGAGGAACGCAAGTCGACCTCCTAGGCACGCATGGGGTTTTGCGGCGGGCAAAATTATAGCAGATGTCCGCGTTTTTTTCAAGTGCTACAATACTCACATGCTTCACTATCACAATAAATACATGCGGGGCACGCGGCTCGACGTTGTGGTGGGCGCGCTGGTTTTATTGTTCGCTATGTTTTTGGTGGCCATGATTATCGGCCCGGTTCGGACGCTGGCGAAAGAGCGGGATGTCGTGCGAACAAGCCACGTTCGGGAACTCATGACGAAAGTGCTCCAACTCGAATTAGTCGATCCTGAGGCCTATGAACGGCTGATCGTTGACGTTAGGGCGCAAGGAGATCTGCGCTCGGCCATAGGCTTTGGAGCCTGCAATGGCTCACATGGTCCGGAATGTAGTGAGGCGATTACAGCTGATGAATGTTTGTCCCTTAGCGACTATTTCCCAGCATTACTCCTTTCGACTGTCCCAGTTGATCCGAGAAATAGTCCTTATTCCATGGCTATGACCGGCTATTACCTGGCTACGGTTGATGGCCAGCTAGAGGTAGGTTCTTGCGGAGCGGCGGGGGAGGCGATTATTTTACGGACGAATTAGGTTCCTCACCCTAGCCCTCTCCCCTGGTGGGAGAGGGTAATGTTGACTCGCGAGTTGCACCACCCCTCCTGAAGAGGGAGGGGGATTAAGGGGGAGGACCAAAAAAAGGCCGCTAGCTTTACAAGACGGCCTTTTTGCTTTATTCTCGCACGCATGAATATCTCAGAACTGGCCCGACGTTTACGCGTCCCTACCGAAGAACTCCGCTCAAAGCTGCCTGAGCTTGGTTTTGACATTGGTAGCAAGGCTCTCAAAGTCCCAGACAAAGATGTTGGCAAGATTCAACGTGCTTGGCAGGAATTCAAGAAACGCCAATATCTCCAGAAAAAGATGGAGGAACAAAAGGCCCGTGCTGACCGCAAGGCTCAAGTTTTGGCTGGTGATGCCCCACACGTAAAAATTCCTCCCACCGTTACCGTTCGAGACTTTGCCGCCTCTTTGGACCTCCCAGTCGCTAAGGTCATGCAAGAACTCATGCGGAGCGGTATTTTGGCCTCTCTGAACGAACGTATCGATTTTGAAACTGCCACCATTATTGCTGAAGATCTTGGTTTCATCGCCGAGCTCCAGGAAGAGCGCGCTAGTGATACCACCGAAATTAGCGCCGATCGTTTAACAGAGGTACGCGCTGAGAGTAAGGCGAGTGGGGAAGACGTTCCGCGTGCTCCGGTGATTGTGGTCATGGGTCACGTTGACCATGGTAAGACGTCGCTTTTGGACGTGATCCGTAAGACCAACGTTGTTTCTGGTGAGGCTGGTGGCATCACGCAGCACATTGGTGCTTACCAGGTGGTGCGCCGCGATCGCGCTCTGACGTTTATCGATACTCCTGGTCACGAAGCTTTTACGGTGATGCGTTCGCGTGGTGCCAAGGTGGCCGACATCGCTATTCTTGTGGTCGCGGCTGATGACGGCGTTCAGCCTCAGACTAAGGAAGCTATCAACATCATTAAGGCTGCTAAGCTGCCTTTCGTTGTCGCTATCAACAAGATCGATAAAGAAGGTGCCAACATTGAATTTGTAAAAACTAAACTAGCCGAACTCGATCTCGTGCCTGAAGATTACGGCGGTAAGACGATTTGTGTTCCAATTTCTGCCAAAAAGAACACCAATATCGATGGCTTGCTCGACGTTCTCTTGTTGGTTGCTGATCTTGAAAAGGATCACATCGTCGCTAACCCCTCGCGTTCAGCAGTTGGAACCATCATCGAGTCGCGTGTCGACAAGGGTGAGGGTGCCGTGGCCACAATTCTTGTCCAGGCTGGAACACTTAAGGTTCAAGATACCATTGGTGTTAACGGCGTGAACTACGGACGTGTTCGGGCTATGCGCGCTTTCGACGGTTCATCGATCAAGGAGGCTGGTCCTTCAACTCCGGTCAAGATTCTTGGTTTGAAGGCCGCTCCGTCGGTTGGAGATATACTTGAAGTCGCTACCGACCCATCTAGTTTGGAACCTTTGCGTGCTCAGGCATCTCGTAAGACTGGTATCGAAGAAATTTCTACCACCTCAACGGCCGCTAAGAAAGAAGAAGATACTCAGGGTGAAAAAGTCTTCTTGAACGTACTCGTGAAAGCCGACGTGCTCGGTTCTCTTGAGGCGGTTATCGGCATGCTCCAAAAGATCAATAACCCACACGTGGGTGTGCAGATTGTGGGTAAAGGTTTGGGTAATGTGACAGACGCTGACATTTTGCGTGCCGAAGGTGCCAAGGCTGTTGTGCTTGCTTTTAACGTGAAGCCAGCTGGTATTGCCGCCCAAATGGCGCGTGATAAGGGCGTCACTCTTGAAGAGTATTCGGTTATCTATAAGTTGTTCGAGAACGTGGTTGAGCGCTTGAAGACCTTGATCCCTTCAGAAAAGGTTTACACTGAACTTGGTGCTGGCGAAGTCCTTGCTGTCTTCAAAAAGACTGATAAGGGCATGATTATTGGTGCCAAGGTCAAGAAAGGTAAGTTTATCCCCGGTGCTACCTTGCGTGTCTTGCGTGGGGAGCAGGTTGTGGGAGAAGGTAAGATTGAGGCGCTCCAGAGCGGTAAGACTTCCGTCCGCGATATTCTTGCTGGTCAGGATTGCGGTCTGTCTTTCCAAGGTAAAACAAAGATTGAAGTTGGTGATACACTCGAGGCCTACCACGAAGAGCTGCAAGCTCGTACGCTCGTTGTAGAGGGGGCGAAATAGATTAAAGACCTGTCCTGAGCGGAGGCGAAGGAGGAAAGATTAAAGATTAAAGTTGGCTCGTAAGTCTTGTGTTATGACTGAATTAACTACCGCAAACTTTGATGCTTTTGTGACGCAGTCGACGAAGCCGGTCTTGGTTGATTTTTGGGCGGAGTGGTGTGGACCCTGCAAGGTTATGGGCCCGATCATTGATGAGTTAGCTGGTGAAATGTCCGATGTCGAGTTTGCTAAGGTGGATTGCGATGCCAATTCGGAACTAGCGATGCGTTTCAATGTCTTGTCGATCCCAACCTTTGTCGTTATGAAAGGAGGCAGTGAGGTTGGCCGTTTCTCCGGCTCAATGTCCAAGGAGACGTTTAAGGAGCGTTTGTCCTCGTTCACTAAGTAAGTATGCTGCACGAAGTGATTATCATCGGCTCTGGCCCGGCGGGTTACACAGCCGCCATTTACGCTGCTCGGGCTGAGTTGAAGCCACTCATGTTCTCGGGCTTACAGCCAGGAGGCCAGTTAATGTTGACCTCTGAAGTTGAGAACTGGCCGGGTGAGGCTGATGGCGTTATGGGGCCTGATCTCATGGAGAAGCTGAAGAAGCAGGCTGTGCGTTTTGAAACTGATATTCGTCAGGAAGAAATTGCTAAAGTCGATTTTTCACAGCGACCTTTCACCGTGACCACGACTGCCGGCGAGGAACATCAGGCCAAATCGATTATTATCGCTACCGGTGCTTCGGCGAAGTGGCTGAACGTCCCCGGCGAGAAAGAACTCCAAGGTAAGGGAGTATCCGCTTGTGCTACCTGCGACGGGTTCTTTTTCCGTGGCAAGGAGGTCGTGGTGGTAGGTGGGGGAGACTCGGCTATGGAAGAGGCCACTTTCCTCACGCGTTTTGCTACCAAAGTAACTGTTATTCATCGTAGCGAAAGTTTCCGAGCTTCGAAGATCATGCTTGAGCGTGCTCAAAAGAACCCTAAGATCAATTTCCTCATGAATACGGTTGTCGAACAGATTCTCGGTACCGAAAAGGTAACCGGCGTTCGTCTGAAGAACTCGATAACCAACGAAGTAACTGAAGTGACTACCGACGGCGTCTTTGCTGCCATCGGTCATGCCCCGAACACGGCAATTTTCAAAGATTTTCTCGATCTTGATCAGAAAGGCTACATCGTTATTCAGCCGGGCTCGACCAAGACAAAAATAGAAGGTGTCTTCGCTGCTGGAGATGTGGCTGACCACTACTACCGTCAAGCCGTCACAGCCGCTGGAACAGGTTGTATGGCTGCGCTCGACGCAGAACGCTGGCTTGC
>JBBUCB010000053.1:0-17987 GCA_038058005.1 Patescibacteria group bacterium
GCTTGAGTCCGAAGCCGGCGATGGCTCGATCGAGCCGGAGCACTATTCGGTCATGCAGGAGCTCAATCCTGCCGAACTCGAGCCCCTCGACTCCTGACGGGCCCTCGCCCTTCAGCCTACGTCCCCACCCGCTCCGCGAGCCGGTGGGGATTCGTGCTTTTATCTAGTTGCCAAAGCTCAAATTTTGCGCTATCTTACAGTCGCATTTGCATAGAGGAAGCGATTTATTTGAGAATAGTTCTAGGAGACGATTGAGTAAGGCCGAGGCGTATATATGATACGGTGAGGCCGACGGAAATCGACGACAACGAAATATTCCAAATAAATCGCTTCCTCATACTCCGGGATCGTCTAAAGGCAGGACAGCGGCCTTTGAAGCCGTGAATCTTGGTTCGAATCCAAGTCCCGGAACCATCTAGTACCCGTTCTGGGCGACCTGAACAGGGCACTGGTCCAGCAAAACCCCCAAGTCGTAAGACTCGGGGGTTTTGTGTTTGGCGACTTATGAGGTTTTCCTGACGAAGATAAAACGGCAGTCCTAAGACCCTCATTAGTCGCGAGGACTTTCATTGGAGATCTTTACCGCTTGCTTGGCGATATCAGTACGGCAAATTCCGTGATTGACGCAGGCGTATTCACATTCTTGCGCCTGATGTTCTTCGCGATATTGGAAACCGCATTGCTCACAAGTAAAAAGTGTTCCCCCGTCTTTCTTGGTAGTCTTAACCATAGTTTGGATTATTTACGAAGTGCTCCCCGTTCTTTGAGGAACGCCATCTGGACATCTTGCAGGTGCATGACGGGACGACGTTCTCTGAGGTACGCGACCGCTTCTTCGGCAGTCTTTCCATGGTCGGCAATGAGATATGCGGCAACAAGCATCGGCGCGCGTCCATGTCCGTTCTTGCAATGCACAAAACATGGGATATTTTTCTCAGCGAAGTAACGTAACGTTAAAATGCCCAGATCAGCCTTTTCGTGCGACATGGCGGTATGGTCCTCTGTCGGAAGCCAAAGGAAGAAGTCGACGCCATACGGCTGGTCGATTTGTTCCTTCTCAAGGCTAATGTCGGCACGCACGCCTCGAGCGGTCAATGTCCCGTCGAAATGCGTTACACAACAGGCATTCTGGCCGATGAAAATGAGCGGCGTGACTTCTGAGTAATCGAAGGGCGCGTGGATATCCATAGCGCGGCAATTAAGATGCGAGTTTTGCTCCAGTTATATTTTTCGCTCAAGGCTTCGGCCTCTGCGGGATCTACGGTGAGGTTCTTTTCCTCAAATGGCACCTTGAGCGAAGTAAAGAGCTGTTTTGCGAGCATGCAATATGCACATCCCGGCGAAGTGTAAATTTTTACCTGTTTCATACTATGGCCTTTACGCTATACGCGGCGGCACCGACTCCTTCTGCGAATGTCGGATACGCATGAATCATTTTCGCGATGGTGGTGTAAGGAATATCCGCGAACATCGCGAGCGCAATCTCGTGAACAATCTCAGCTGCAGCCATGCCGACGACGTGACCGCCGAGCACATGACCACTTTCCATGTCGACGATGATCTTTACAAGCCCATCAGATTCGCCTGTAACAAGCGCTTTGCCGAGAATGGCGTAGGGAGCTGTGCCGATACCGATTTTTGCGTCACTCTTTCTCGCTTCCGTTTCGGTCATGCCGACAGAGCCGACTTCAGGAGTGCAGAATGTCCCTCGCGGAACAACGCGTAGGTCTGATTGCGCAGTATTTCCTTTGGCCGCGTTTGTCGCAGCAATAGTTCCTTGCTCGTGAGCGACGTGCGTAAACAGCATCTGGCCAGCCGCATCGCCTGCAAAGTACACCGAAGCATTGGATGTCGACTGTAAAAATTCATTCAGCTTTGGCCGTCCTCGTTCGTCCAGTTCAATGCCAGCTTTTTCTGGCTGAAGGTCGGCAATGACTGGCCGCTTTCCGACGGCCACGAGAATCGTATCCGCCACGAACGTTTCTCGCTTCTTTTCAGGTCCGACTTCTATGGTGACGCGGTGACCGTCCTCGCCTGTTCCCACGTCGATAGCCTGAGCTGTGGTGAAAATCTTAACGCCGCGTTCTGCAAAAGCCGCCGTGACAATGCTGGCTATTTCGTAATCTTCTCTCGGAAGAATGTATGGAGCAAATTCGACAATGGTCACGTCGACGCCGAGTTCTGAAAGAATTTGCGCTGACTCGACGCCGATCGGACCGCCACCAATAATGACGACGGATTTCGGCAGTTTTCTCAGTGTCACGATGTCGTCGCTTGTAAGAAAGCCGGATTCTTTCAGTCCGGGAATGGGCGGAATAACCGCCTCCGAACCTGTCGCAATAATAAAATGTTTTGCGGTAACTCGCTCCTTCCCGACGGCAAGCTTATCAGGAGAAATAAACTTCGCCTTTCCGCGCAAGAGATCGACGCCAAGTTTTTCGAGCACGCCCTCGATACGGCCTTCGCCGGTGAGTACATCAACGATGCGTTCTTTTCGCTCCATGATTTCACGAAGGCGGAACGACACCTTCGGAATACGGAGGCCAAACTCCCCCGCACGACGGGCGAGGGAGATGACTTCCGACGATCTCAACAATGCCTTTGTCGGCACGCAACCCCAGTTCGGGCATTCGCCGCCAAGCCGCTTTGCAGCCTCAACAAGCGCAATGCTTTTTACCCCTGCTTCGCGCGCGGTTTCTGCTGCGGATATGCCCGCCGATCCAGAGCCGACGATGATGAGATCGTATGTACGCATAATTACATCGCGCCGTGTTCGTGTGGAACGCCTTGGACGCACTTCTCGCACACGCCGGCTTCTGAAGGCTTCGATCCCATGCCCGCGCAGTGGGGACACTTTTCTTCCTCATTTTCCGGCTTCACTGGCGCGGCGATGTTGGCTCCACACGCTGTGCAAACTTTACCCATAAAAATCGGTTACGAATTATGGGTATAGTGTATCAAAAACGAGAGAAAACGTATTGTAACAATTGCTACATCGCACGTGGCGGCCTGTGCATAAGTGTGTTACGCTTATTCTACTATGGATCGCGTCTGGTACATCAAGAACACGGATTTTTTCACGGGTATTCCCAAGGAAGAAATCATGCGATTGGCAAGTTCCGCTGAGGACACGCGGCACGCCAATCGTGCACTCTTGTATTCGCCGCACATGCAGGAGACGCGGTTGTTCCTCGTAAAGGAGGGCGAGGTGTCGCTGTACCACTCGCATAACGGCAAGCGATTCGTGTTTGACGTGATGGGACCGGGAACGTTGTTTGGCAACGTCGGCATGCAAGAAACTCCGCTCTCGCATTTTGCCGAAGCCGCAGAAGGGACGCGCATTTGTGCTTTCTCGTCTCACGATTTTCAGCACATCATTGCCGCGTATCCGATTGTGATGATGCGTGCGCTTTCTACGCTAGGAAGCCGTTTGGAAGATTACGAGAAGAAGCTCGCGGAGAACCTAGTGGATGCAAAGGAAAAGGTGCTGCATGAAATTGAACGATACGAAAAGAAGCGGATATCGAGATTTTTAGAATGGTTTGCCGGCGATACGTCGACGCGACAGCTTACACACGAGCATCTTGCCAAGCTGACTGGACTGAATCGCGTAACGGTCACACGAGCAATTCATGATCTTCAGGCCGAGGGCAAGATCGACGTCGACGAACACGGAAAGATTGTTATCCACAACAATTTGTAGTATTTGTTACCGACGCAAAAATGATATGCTGCTAGCATAGCGACATATGAAAAATACATTTTTTGCGATCGGAGGAATTATTGTGCTTATTGGTCTGGGGTACGCGGTCTTTTCGCGTCCGTCTGATGCGGGCGTCACACAGCCAGCTACTACGTCTGGTGCTGAGGCATCGCCGACTTCGCCAACGGGCGAACAGGTCTCCTATGTTGCCGGGGCATATCAAAATTTTTCGCAGGCCGCTTATGACGCGGCACTTACTGATGGCAAAACCGTGATTCTTGATTTCCACGCAGACTGGTGCCCAACGTGCCGAGCGAATGCGCCGATCATCGAAGCAGTATTTTCGTCGAACTCTAACACTGATCTCGTCGGATTCCAGGTGAATTACGATACGGAGATCGCGCTCAAGAAAACCTTTAACATCCAAAGCCAGTCGACGATCATCAAAACGGCAAAAGGTAAGGCCGCCGAACAACTCGGTCCAGGCCCTGTAACAGCCGAGAGTTTCACCACCTTCATCCAATCATAAGCGTATGGGGATGTTTTTACTGGCGCTCGCCGCCGGTGCTATTACTGTCACCTCACCATGCATCATCCCCATTCTTCCGATTATCCTCGGATCGGTCTTGAAGGATCATAAGTGGTATCCCGTGTACCTAGTGCTTGGCATGTCGACGACGTTCACGGTGCTCGGCATCCTGTTTGGTGCCTTTGGTAGCGCACTTCCTATTGATCGCGTTTTCTTGAATCAGCTCGCCATTTGGCTTATCGGCCTCATGGGGATTGTCCTTCTTGTAAAGCCGCTTGGCAATCTGTTCTCGCGCGGAACCTCGGTACTCACGTCTTGGCTTGGCTCGCATGGCCCGAAAGCAAACCAACTCGGACAACCGAGTGAAGCCTTTGCGCTTGGATCGCTGCTCGGCATCGTCTGGGCGCCATGTGCCGGGCCGATCCTTGGGTCAATCATTCTGCTCGCGTCAGGAACCGGAAACGTCGTGACGGGGGGACTTCTACTCTTTACCTACTCGATTGGTGCGGGGATCCCCATGCTCCTCATTGCCTACGGTGGAAAACGAGCTGTGGCAGGAAAGCAATTCATTCAGAAACAATCAGGAAGACTGAAAATGGCCTTCGGCGTCGTCCTGCTTATCTCGGCAGTCCTCATGGCAACGGGAGTGTTTCGCGAGCTGGAATCGCTCATTGTGCCGTATATCCCCACGTGGAGCACACAACTTTAAGCATTGAATTTACATCACCCTATGTCCCTACTCGAATTCTACGGCGCTGAATGTCCGCACTGCATGGCGATGATGCCAATCATTGAGCGATTAAAAAAAGAAGGCTTTGCCATTGAACAGTTTGAAACCTGGCACAACGAGGAGAATGCGAAAAAGCTCAAGGAACACGACAAGGGTTTCTGCGGTGGCGTGCCATTCTTCATCAACACCGAAAGCGGAAAATGGATCTGCGGATCTGAATCCTATGAAGCGCTTCGAGCCTGGGCAGAAGGAAAGTAACAGTGTCTCATTTAACCCCTGAGCCATGTTCCATTTTGTGCCAATTTTGCCTCAAGTTCTATGCGACCTAAACAGGGTTCACAACCCACCGGAAAGGCACCAATCTAGACCGGGCCGCAGAACCACAAAAACTCCAGCTTCGGCTGGAGTTTTTGTTTTGCTTTTTAATCGAGGTCCTTCCAGGCCAAGCGTTGGCGACGGCGGTAGGTCAACCAAATCACCAGGGGGATGAGGAACCAGATCGCGATACTCAGAATCTGCAAGGCCCAAAAACCTACGATGAGAATGTTCACTAAGGCCCGCTGAACAAAGCTACCCGGTTTCTCCATACCCATGACAAGGTTGTGAAGGTCGTAAGCTTCACGTGTCTCCCAGAAGCCTGGGATTTCTGTCACCATGACAGTCACCTTCACATATTCAACGTTCTCGTCGAGATCTGCGCGTGATCCAACAAGATTCTCAAGTTGCAGCTCACGATTTTCTAATTGGCGTTGCAGAGAGGCTTTTGTAGTAGCATTCTCCATCTTGGCAATATCGTCCTTAAGCTTCGTGATGGCTTCTGTAACTTCCGTAATACTTTCCTCGATGTTAATAGCCGAAGGAATTAGGTCATTGGCATTCAAGACCTCGGTCATGTATTTATCGGCACTGACGAGGTCACGTAACTGCTCGCGGAACAAGAAATAGCTATCAGCCGGCACAAGACCAGTTAAATGAGTTGGCTGATCCATGGCATATTGTGAAATGCCGCTAACGTGACCACCGAGATACTCGAAGAGGTTTTGAACAGGAGTTACGAGATCATCTTTCGTAGACCACAGACTAATCGTGGTCTTCACATCGAGCATTGAACCGTTCTCATTCTCATAATCGACAATCTCCCCCGGCGATGCAGTTGTAGTCGAAGTCACTGTTAACGCACTCGGCTCATAAGCGTCATCAAATGACTCTTCAAGCCTCCCCAATAAGCCGCGGCCCTTGTGATCACCAAGTCCCGCCTGGGCAGAAACACTATTGAACGGGCTACTATCGTAAACAACAACGTCTGGGGGTTTGGGCCAAGTGACGATAACGAGTATAAGCATGGCAATTGACGAGGTCGCAAAGAAGACATACTGCTTCCAGACACTTGGACGAGTAATTGCGACGGCTGCATCAGCCTGGGCAGCCAAACGAGCGCGAAACATGGCCTGTTGGCCCGAGTTACTCGAACGCAAGGCTTCACCCATTTCCTTAATTGTATCTTTGACATTCATCATATTCCGAGGTCAACACGAACTTTTTCAAGGGCTCGCTTCAGCATCACGGCGAGTGTGTTTGGTTTCTTGTTCATGGTTTTAGCAATCTCTTGGTACGGCAAATCTGCTAGGTACTTCAGGGTAATCAACTCGCGATCTTCCTCGTCCAAGTGCTCGATGGCACACAGCACCTTTTGCCAGCGCTCTTTCTGTTCAACGGCGAGCTCCGCGTTCAGCAATTGATCGATGGTCGAGATCGCAGTCGGATTTAGGTCCAACACTTCGGTCTGGCAGAAAGTTAATTTAGCATCTTGACGAATACGATCCACCAACTCATTTTTAGCGATCTGAAACAACCACGAACCAAAGGTCGCCCCACGTCTGGGTTTGAAGCTAGCGAGGTTATCGAGAGCCTTCAGGAAACTGTGTTGGACGATGTCCTCGGCCACTTCCCTATGCCGCACGCGCATAAGCACGTAGGCATAGAGCTTGGGGTAGTACTCGTCGTACAGTTCCAGGAATTGTTTCTGCATACCGTCACAAGTGATTACGCAGCAGCTTACAGAGATATAACGGATGAGGAAAGAAAATATGACAAAAGCTCTCTTTGGGCTACTATTTAGGCTATATGGCAATTGTCATCGTCGCTTCCAACAATCCGGTGAAAGTGAATTCTGCTCGGCAGGCTTTTGAGCAGATGTTCCCGGAAGCCCAGCACGAAGTTATTGGCAGCGAGGCTCCGTCCGGGGTCGCTGACCAACCTTTTGGGAATGACGAAATCATTCGCGGGGCCCGGAACCGAGCTCGTTACATTCGTGAGTCATCGCCAGAGGCTGATTATTGGGTAGGTATCGAAGGCGGCCTGACGCACGATGAGGACAACCGCTACGTAGCACTGGCCTGGATTGTGATCATCGACAAACAAGGCAAAGAAAGTAAATCGTCCACCGGCACTTTTGTCTTGCCGGAAATTATGGCCGAACTTATTCGGGAAGGCCTCGAGATGGGAGCGGCCACTGACAAACTCCTCGGTTTCATCAATTCCAAACAAAAAGGTGGCACGGTTGGTGTCCTAACAGAAGGACTCATCGATCGCACCGCCTACTACACCCACGCCGCTATCTTGGCGTTGATTCCGTTTAAAAATAGTCGACTTTACTAAAATCCAGCTCGCGAGCTTCGTCACACTCCATTCTCTAGACCCTTCGTCGTCACTCAGGGTCTCAAGGCATCCTAAACCACGAGCGGCAACTCATGCATCGACCATGCTCGGCCATGAGCCACGTCTTCGATGCGATAAGCACCGTGGGTTGGGGCGTTCGTGTAGCCATTCCAGGCCATACGAGCTAAGGCGCCGCCCTCAATCCAATCCCAGAGCCATTCACCGGCCTGAGCAGGATCGAGAGCGTCTGTGCCACCCCCAACTTGATACAACCAATTACGGTTAAAGTCTTCCTGGCTCCCCACTGTTGGAGCCATCAAAATCGGCAAACCTAAACCGGTATAAAACGATAGCTCAGAGGGCTTGGTCCAAAGAATGTCGGTTTTGCGCATGAGCTTGTTGAACGAGGAAAAATACTCGGCCCGATCGGGCGTTGAGAGAATGTTCAAACGACCATCGCCGAGCGCTCGCTTAAGCGGCGTGCTCATAAGCTCGTTTGTAAAATAATCTCCCACTTCTGGCCGTGTACCCGCGACCAGATTCAACACGAGCTTATTATCAAGAACGTCACGAGCTAAACTCTTGGCTGCGAGCACGCCCATTTCACGTTGAACACCAGCTCCCCCAACCGCAAAAGTCAGCGAGATGGGCGTTGGGCGCTTGCGAGCCACGTAATCACAAAAATCCTGTCCGAATTTGGCGTGCAACAAAGTTTCAGCATGTTGCGCAAAAACACCTTTGGGATCGAGGTTGCACATGCGACGTGAAAGGTCGCCGAGGACGGTCTCAGCCTCAGGCCCACCAACATTCTCCATTGGCAACGGAAAGCCCGTAAACAAAATATTCTCACGACGAACTCCATAGAGCCGCAAACGCTCAACAACGCGACCAGTTGGAGCAAAATACTTGATTCGGCTCTTGCGAGGATCAAGCGGCACCCAGGCGCGTGAAACGTCAGCATCACAAATAACGATGTAGATATCTTCAGGATACCCAAATTCCTCGGCCGCAAAGGCGGGAGTCATAAAGGTACAAATTAAAGGTTTGGGATTCTGAGCGAGCTTGTCGATCAGGTGTTTACAGTTCTTCGCCTTACGGATTAGAGCGTAGGTTTGCTTCACTTGGAGCGTAGGAGCCGAGAGGTCGCGGCGCGGATAAAAAGGCTGAATTTCCTGAAGATGATCCATGGCTCCAAAGGCAACCTGACCAAGGATCGGTACCCGCTTAAACCGAGAGATGCGTTCGTACCACTTCTGCCCGGTGGACCAGATCTTTTTATCTCGACTGGGAATGCCAGCGTAAGTATTTGCTAAAATGACTTTCTTCCCCACCGCGATCGAACGCAAAGCAGAGGCGGCCCGCTCATGGCCGTACCCCATACTGACCGCGACCACATAGGCCGCCCCCTCCTCTGTCCTCCTGACGGGCATATTTACTGTAAGTATAGCAAGAGATATTGGTCATTGGGTCGATTTGACTCTTTCCTTAGATTCGGGTAAACTCTTGCCAACTTGTTTATCCTATTTTATGTCCAAGATTTGTGCAGTCACTGGCAAAAAGCCCAACGTTGCCAACAACGTGAGCCATGCCAACAACAAAACCAAGCGTCGCCAGATGCCTAACTTGCAGCTGCGCACGATTGTGAACCCTGAGAACGGCAAAAAGCAGCGTATCCTCGTCTCGGGTCGCGGTCTCCGCACTTTGAAGAAGTGGGCAGCCGCTGGAAAAGCTATCGACTTCAAAGCGTTGACGGCCTAAACGCCTCAATACAAAAATCCCTCGCTCCTGCGAGGGATTTTTGTTTACTCATGCAGGTCATCGCGTTTTTTCATGATCGTCAGATCGACCTCGAACGGCTCCACGATTGGCTTCCCAAAAGTAAATTTATCCCAGAACGTTGGCGGGATATCGATAACGTAATCAGCCCAATTAGCCCCATAGGTGCCTGCGGCAACCTCCTCCGAGCTCAACCAACGAAGCTCAGTCGATCCATCCTCGCCCTGAAAGACAGCAAAGACCTTTGGGACTGATTGAATCTTGACGAGCACAACACCCGGCTTTGGCAAAACAACTCCGTCAATCAGTAGCGTTGGCAAAGTCACATCAGAGACTATCTCGATATCATCCCACGTATCCCGATACGAGAAGTAGATAGCCTCGTTAAAGACAGGGTGTCTGAACAGGCTACCATCAATGTAATAAACATCTGGGAATGATAGACCACGGATAAACGTGTTCGGCGAGACTGTATCAATTGTGTCATTATCACCTCCTTCATCCGTAGCACCGTCGTCGTCAACGATACCTTCATCCTCAGCGACAGCAATCACAAACGGCGTTGAGATATCCATGGCTGACTCGACTACAAGATCGGTCAGCGCCACCTTAACCACTGTCTCAGGACTATCTATATTTGGTACTTCCCACTCCAAAACGCCATCATTAACTGCATACATGTACAGTGACGCAAAGGTTAAACCACCGTCGTAAGACACGTAGACGTTAACGTAATCCCCCGTAAACCCACCGGTATCCCAAGTGATTTCGGTATCTGTGTTTGCTCCTAATACCTGGCCATCCTGTGGCCCGGTGTAGCGAATGCCTGGGATGTAACCGGAACCAGAATAGCCTGCTGTGCCAGCCGCTTCATCATCAATGTTTGTCAATCCGAAATCATTGGGGTTAATACCATCGTAAAGAATATCAGCCGAAGTCGCGGCAGCAATGAGGATAGTGTAATTCTTATTACCATCAACCAAACTATCATCAACACCCGTAACGGTAATGGTCTGCGGCGTGTTCCAATTGAGAGACGTAAAGGTAACGCTAGCAGGAGAAACGGTACCTTCAGACACGTCTTCGCTCGAAACGCCAATTGAGACATCCGCCGTTGGCTGGGCATTGAGCACGAGTGTAAAGGTGGCCGCGGTTCCATCTTCAATGGTGTTGCCCGAAGCAGAACCTACAGTAATACCAGAAACGTCGTCGTCGGTATTAGTTGCTGAGACATCAGCTGGATTAAGACCAGCGTAACCTAAGTCAGCGGACGTGGCCGCCGCGTTCACGAGCGTATAAACGATACTACCATCGTCAAGGCTGTCATTAGCACCCGTCACGGTGACCGTGTGAGCAGAGGCCCAGTCAGCAGTTGTGAAGGCAAGTGAAGAAGGAGAAACCGTACCTTCGGTGGTGTCGTTGCTTGTAACGCCAACGTTAACGGTGGCCGTCGGCTGGGCCGTGAGTACGATGGTGTAGGTGGCCGTACCGCCAGCTTCTGTGGTATTGCCTGAAATTGCCGAGACCGTAAAACCCGAAGTGTCGTTGTCGGTATTTGTGACCGTACGATCGCTCGGATCCTGTCCGCTGTAAGCAGGGTCGGATGAGCTAATCGTACCCGTGATAATGCTAAAAACGATATCGCCGTCATCTAGATCGTCATTGACACCGGTGACTGTAATCGTTTGTGGCGTACTCCAATTACTGTCAGTGAAAGTAACTGTGGTTGGAGATACTGTGCCCTCAGTAGCGTCGCCGGTTGATAAGTTAAAACTAACGTTAGCGGTAGGCTGTGCGGTCAGGACGATGGTGAATGTAGCCTGACCACCGGCTTCCGAGGTGCTACCTGACATAGCGCTAATAGTCGTGCTCGGGAAGGTCCAATTCGTGTTATTCAATGAATCCGTACACCCCGTAGAACAAATAATAGCGGTAGCATTGATATTGTTGTTGTCTTTGACATCGAGATACGAAACGGTACGCGTACCCTGCGGGTTAATGCTGGCCTGAGTATCCGTAATACTGCTCCGCAAAGACAGAAGCTGCCCCGACGCACCCTGTAGAGTCAGGGTGTTCGTGACGGTTTGCGTTGTGCTGGCCGGTAAAGTCAAAGTGGCTGCGGCGGCGACAGTTTTTGTGAGGTTATAGAAACTCGTGGCCCCAACTAAAGTCTGGCTCGTACCGTCGAGCGTGACCGTGCCCTGTTGAGCCGTGAAGGTGCCCGACTTCGACCAGTTCCCCGCCACCGTCATAGCGTAATCATTGGTCGCTTCAACGTCAAAGGTGCCGGCTGTGAGGGTAAAGTTGCCGTTAACGTCGAGAGCGGCACCAAGCTGGAAAGTGTCTGTAGCACCGTCTGTTGAGTTGATAACAAGGTGGTGATAGGTGGGTTTGAATGTTGTCACTGTGTAGGTGTTTGAAACCGCATTGCCATTGCCCGTATACGTGACTGTGGAACCAGAATTAAGCGTGGAAGAAGTGATGGTGATCGTTTCTGCCCCCTGTAATTGGAAGTTGCCACCGTCCTCAACGACCATGGAACCGGAGGTATTATCAATGATTAAGTTCTGGCCATTAAGATTGAAGGTGCCTTCTTGGATAGTGAGAACGTGGGTAGTTGAATTGAGATCAAGGGTCGTTGTAAGGTTCACCTGTCCACCAGATTTGTTAACCGTTACGGCGCCGTCAAGTGATTGCGAGGCCGTGCTCTCAGCAAATAGCTGAACAGCACCTCCGGAAAAGAGCAAAGGGGTAGTGCTGATGTCGCAGCCTGATGACAAGGTAACGTCACCACGCGCCTCAAGAGTTCCGCCACTGCTCGTGCCATTAGTACAAGTGTAATCGCCAAGGACCAAAAGCGTATCTCCCGAAGCAATAGAAAAGGCGGTGGTATTCAAGGTCACGTCGTTGAAGGATTGCGTCACGTCCACGCTGTACGAAGGCGTTGTTGCCTGACTGAAATTTACCGTCGTTGGAGCCGTAAACACGGCGCTGCCAGTTTGGACAAAGTCTCCCATTTCTACAGTGGTGGTAGCTGAAAGATTCAGGGTACCACCACCCAAAGTGACGGCTGTCATAGTAATGACATTGTTGCCGCTGTTGGTTAACGGCACGGTGCCAGAAAAATCAGAAGTAGTGGTAAGACCATCAATCGTGGCCGCAGCACTAACGATCAGCGAGTCACTTGCGTCTGCCGCGGCATCAAAACGAATCACGGGGAACTGGCCGCCGTTGATCGTCAGCGTCTGAGCACCGGCACCATCAAAATCAATAATCATGGAACCCCCATCCATACCGGTAGCATAGACTAAAGTGCCCTGGGCCTTAATGATACCCGTGTTCAGGGCACCGCTGTTCATGGTAAGAGCGCCGGTGACGACCAAAGTATCTGCCGCCGATCCAAGACTAAGCGAGCCTGAAGCATGCCCATTGATTGTAAGGTTGGTAAATGTTTGCGTACTGTTAACATCGAAGATGGAAATAATATTGCCGGCGGCAAGTACAGTCGTGGGAGCGTTAAACGTTCCTCCGCTTATCGTCAAATCCTCGTCAATAGTCAACTGCGAAAATGAGGCTCCATTAAACGTGCCGGCCGCTTGGGTCCAATCGGATGTCGTCATCGCAAAATCACTAGCATTAGTAATGGGAATTGTGCCACTGAACCCAGCCGTAATAGACAGTGTATCAAGCGCACCGGCGGCAGCAAAAATGAGGCTATCGTTGGCATCAGCCGCCGAATCAAAACGGAGTGCTGGCCCGATTCCACCGTTGATAGTGTATGACTGGACCACGCCGTCAGCGCCAAAATCAATAATGCCAGTACCGCCATCAAAGGTTGAGGCCTGGCTAATATTCGTCCTAGCGTCAATGGTACCGGTATTGATTGTGCCGTTTGTCAGCGTCAGCGTACCAGTAACAATTAGGGTGTCACCAGAGCTAATGGTCATTGCAGCCGAGCGATTGACGGTCAGGTTCGTAAAAGTGTGTGAAGTACTAACGTCCCAGGTTCCGCTGCTGGTACCTGTGGATGTGACTAAGGGTGGCGGTGTAAAAGTGCCACCAGAAAAGGTTAGGGCTGAAATATTCCAACCGGTCTGCGCACTAGCGTCATACGTACCAGCGGCCTGTGACCAGGTTGTGAAGGTAGGTGTTAGGTTGCTCGGATTATTAAAAGGAATTGCTCCAGAAAAACCTGACGTGACCGTGAGCGAGGTAATAGTCGAAGCAACAGCGAGATCAACATCATCATTTGCGTCATCCGGGTCATCAAAGCGAATGGTTGGAGCCGTACCCCCGCTTAACGTATAGGTCTGTACTACCAGATCGTCACCAAAATCGATGATACCTGTACCGCCGTCAAAAGTTGAAGCCTGGTTGATGTTGCCACGAGCGTCAATGGTTCCCGTGGCAACAGAACCGTTTGTCAGCGTCAGCGTGCCAGTAACAACGAGTGTATCGCCAGAAGTAATGGTCAACGCAGAAGTTCTGTTGATGGTTAAATTGTTAAAAGTTTCGCTTGTGACCACGTTCCAAGTACCAGTGGAACCATCGGCTATAACCGTACCAGTTGAGGGTTCAAACGTACCCGAGCTAATAGTCAGGCCAGCCGCGATCTGCAGGTTGCCCGTAGTGGATGTAAACGCACCGCCAGAGACAGTGAACGCGTCGTTGATATCGATAGTCGAATTGCCTCCCGTAAAGGTACCGTCAGAGATATCAAAGTCGCTAGTGCCAACCGTGAGCGTAGCGCTGGCAGCCTGGGTGATAATGCCAGTATAACCAGTATTAATATCAACGCCGAGCACACTAATGATCCCGTCAACAGTGGCATTTTTCGTGGATGTAGCGCTAAACGTGGCCACGTCGGCCACACCCGGCTCAACATCGCCAGACCAGTTGGCATCGCAAGACCACTTATTGCCGTCCCCTGCTACACCGCCGCAGGTACCATCCGCACCACCACCATCCCAAGTAATAACCGCTGCCTGAGCGGGCTTAGCTGCAAATGCACAAGCCATCACGCCAACAGCAAAAAAAAGGCCGAGATACGTCTTTAAATTAAGGTTCGGATACGCGTGCTTCATAGCACACATATTTTAACATTTTTCTTACTATTCCCCATGTGAGTTATCCAGGTTTGGTTATTCTTCTACCAAAGTAGCCAATAAATTGCGCCCCTTCTCCTCCCATTCGTTCAAACCGTAATACTGCTTCTCCAGCACGTAATCCGTGACCACCTCGACGGCCTTGTCGTAATTGGTATCACGAAGTTCGCGAAGATACTTCTCCATAAAACGGAAATGCAGCTCTTCCCGCACAGCTTCGTCCTCGATCTGACGCCACAGCTGCTCGTCGTAAACATGAACCACAGTGTCTTCTGACGCCAGGGACTCTCTGAGGTAAGCCTCGAGCTCAACCTGAAGCTCCTCAACGCTTTTGTGTGAAAGATCCTGGGGTGACAGCCGACCTTCCAAGGCTACAACCAGAGCGTCAACTTGAGCGTTGGCATTGTTTGGATCAAAGTGGATTTCTTGGGTGGCGTAATATGGCTTCATGGCGAGAGCGATGTCTTCCGGACGATCTGCAATGCCGGCGGCACGATAGGCTGTATATAAGGCCTGGGCTGTTTTAAAATCGAGATCAGTATCAACGAGCGAATACAAAATGTGCATGAGGGCCGTAGAAATACCGTCCTCGTTCATTAAACGCAGAGCGATGTCTTTCATGAAGACAGCCTGGTTCTGGCTGCGCTGTGGATCACCAATGGCATATGTCTGACGATGACGCAGCCACTGCAAGGTCTCGGTAGTTGGCAATTCGAGGGCCCTGAAAATGCCTAAGGCCTGAGAAAAACCGACCGTGGCAACGTAATCAGCCTGAACGCCAACAATTTTTTCAATCTGATTGACGCCGTAATCCAAACCACCATACGCACAGGCATTTGAAACGTAGTAATCTGTTTCCCTGTACTCACGTCCAGGTGGCAATGGCGAATACGTGCCGCGTGGCACTGAGGTGATCCTCATGCTCCAGTCAGACAGGTCTAGAGTAACCATGTGAACAGCGTCACAGTGCCGTTCTAGACCCTCTTTGCGGGAATCAAGGCCGAGGGTCAAAATATTGATCTGGGTATCGTTTCCAAACGGTACCGTGGACTCGGCGTCGATCTCATCCCGACGAGCTTCGATAACTTCACCCACCGCGTCCCAAGCCGGTGGTTCAGCAGCTTCAAGTGAGGCACTCGGTGCTGGCTTAACAAACAAAAGACCTCCCGCTGTAACAGTAGCCGTTACGGTCGTGAGGAGGATGAGTGGTAACAACCAAGCTCGCATAAAACTAAAACACTGGCGAACAAAGGGAAAAATATTTCGAAGGGTAAGCCTATCTATCACATACCAAAAACCCTCGATCTTGTCGAGGGCTTGTGGAAAAACTAGTCATACAAATCGATCACATAGTCGACCCCGTCGCTTGAGCTATTGACATAGTCTTGACGAGGATCGAACCGGGTTTAGGCAACACCTGGCTGCACTGAAATTAGCCTTTTTATTGACAATAATTAAAAAAGATCTATCTTAAATAAGGCTCAATCAGCCCCGAGCTAGAGCTCATGTGTTCGGCCACGGCGGGCGAGGTCATCTCGTTCACCGGGGACGAAGCCCCGTCACGAGCGGCTGGAGCCCGATGCGCACCACCGACCGCGGCGTCACCTGGGCGCTCGACGCCACGCCGATCGTCAGCTGGACGGGCAACAACGACTGACGGCACTGGTCTGCCGTCCGCATGAACGATGACGAGTACATCCTCTGGGTGGCCCGCAAGAACGCTGGCACCGGTCACCTCGAGGTCGTGCGGGCAGACACGCAGACCGTCGGCTCCCCGTCGGCCCGCCCACCCCGCGCGTCTGCAACTAGTGCAGATCGTCGACACCCTCTCTCACCCGTAGTCGATACAGCTCAGTGGCTGTATCGACCCGGTTCGCAAGCCCGTCTTCTCGGAAGACGGGCTTCTGCTTTTTAACGGAAATTTTTCGTTGTAGCTATGGCTTACCCGAAGACCTCCAACCTGCGCGACCCTGCCCCAAGAGCCTTGAATCTTTGGGGCGTTTTCTTTGAAATGACGGTGAGTCCGGACGATATTTGAAACTCTTAATTTTAATTTGACTTAAACTTCATACACACGCTATCATTTCGCCGCACCCAAAAACGCACCCGCGTTTAAACGTGCAAGCAACCAAGGGAATTCCCGTGATCAACGTGCTCTTGTTCCTCTGCTACGTCTTGCTCTACCAGGCCCGGGCGCAGGCCCTGGGACCCGACTACGAGGTCCTCGACAACGAGATCGTGAGCGAAGATCTGTTCCCGACCATCGTGAACGGGGCCGGCGCGCCGTCGGTCCAGTGGTCCGACACCCTCGGCGAGTACGTCATGTTCTACGAGACTAAGGTCACCACCCCCGCTGGCGTTACCTGTCTCGACGACGCCTGGGAGATCTGGTCCGCGAGCGCCGCGGTGGTCGAGGGGCCGTGGACGCTCCAGTCGATCAAGATCGGCATCCACGCCACCAACCGCCCGTGCGGCGCCAGGTCGCCGTCGTTCGTCATCCTGGACAACGGCAACTGGTCCATGCTCTACAACGTCCTCTTGGAAAACGATGTCGACATGTACGCCGGTTGGGCTACCGTGATCGCGGGCACGCCCGCCCTGGGGACGCTCCCGGCGCTCGACGGGCTCGCGGATCTGACCCACGTGCGGTACGACGGTGACTGGTACGCCTGGGGCATCGACGCCGACCTGGCCTCGGGCACCTACGGTCACCTCATGTACGCCTCGAGCACGAACTTCACGAACAACGCCTCATGGTCCGCCACGGCCGAGGCCCTGGATCCCGCCGACTTGACTGGCTGGGGAACCGACCAGCTGGTCAGCCCGTCCATCATCTGCGAGGACGGCGTCAGCGCCTACTGGCCCTGGCACTGGAAGGGCATGGGTGTCGAGCTCGGTGACTGGGCCTTCGGTGGGTCGGTCGGCAACCTGTCGATGGGGTTCGCGAGCGACTACGAGTACATCTGGACCACCTACACGGACAACACCTTCCGCAACCTCGACTACATGCGGGAGGACGACTACACGCTGCCCGTCGAGCCGATCGGCATCGTGTTCTACGAGAACGAGGACTCGGTCAGCGGCCTGCCCAAGATCGGCGTGGCCGTGGACGGCTACAACGGCGACTGGACCATGGACACCAGCAACCTGCTGGGTCGAGACTGCGCTCTGTAGTGAGGTGAGTTCATCGCTCTACTATGAACGCTGCATTGATCCTGCAGTGACTAGCGTCTGGACTAGCTACACGCACCCATCCTCGCCGCGCGGGGGTGGGTGTCACTTTTTACTTTTGAGGTTACGGGTTATGTGTTGACTTTTATCTATTAATGAGCTAACTTTTCTGGTACTCTCAACTTTGGGAATACAAACAATTTGGAGGTGTTCCTTGAAACAGTTGTGGCAGACGCTGAAGACGCTCCTCGTCTTCACGGTCATGTGCTTCGGCATCGTCATCCCCGACTACGCTCTGGCCCTCGCGCCCGGGGA
>JBBUCB010000054.1:0-4470 GCA_038058005.1 Patescibacteria group bacterium
TGCACATGTCCGACATCCCATGGAACGGCCCAATCGCCGCAGCCCGCGTGAACCGTCTTGAGAACCAATTCATCTTGAACGGTACTTACGCCGAACGCGACCTCGCCAAGTTCGACGTCGACGTCGCCGGCACTGCCGAGAAGGTCATCATGCTTGAAGCTGGCTGTGACGAAGCACCTGAAGACCAGATTCTCGATGCCATTACCTACGGTCGCAACAGTCTCGGTTCAGTCATTGCACTGATCGAGCAAGTTCGCGCTGACCACGGTAAAGCAAAGGTCGATCTCCTGACCCCAAAGACCGCTGACGAACGTGCCAAGGCTGAAAAGCGCGTCCAGATTGAAGCGCTGCTTAAGCCCTTCGCCATGCAGCAAATCGACGAACTCTTCTTCGGTGCCCCTCGTGCCAGCAAGACCGAACGAGCTGCAGCTAAGAGCGAGCTCAAAGCTCGCGTAGTCGAGTTCCTGAAGGGTCAAGCCATAGAAGGCGATGACCTTAAGCTCGGCACATCGCTCTTGAGCGGATTCCTCGACGAGGCCATCACCCGCGCCATCATCGACAACAAGAAGCGTGTCGACGGTCGCGGTATCAACGATATCCGCGCCCTCAACGCTGAAGTTGCCTTGCTGCCATGCGTCCACGGTACAGGCTACTTCACTCGTGGCGAGACCCAAGTCTTGTCCGTATGTACGCTCGGCGCCCCTGGCGACAAGCAAACCCTCGACGGCATGGAATTGGTCGGCGAACGTCGCTTCATGCACCACTACAACTTCCCTCCGTTCTCGGTTGGAGAAGCTAAGCCTTTACGCGGCGCTAGCCGTCGCGATATTGGTCACGGTGCCTTAGCTGAAAAAGCTTTGGGCTACATGATCCCAGATCAGGAAACCTTCCCGTACGCTATGCGCGTAGTGTCGGAGACCCTCATGTCCAACGGTTCAAGCTCAATGGCTTCAACATGCGCCGCCACACTCGCTCTCATGGATGCTGGTGTACCGATTAAGGCGCCAGTAGCCGGCATTGCTATGGGTCTAGCTAGCGATGGCAAAACTTTCCAGGTGATTACCGACATCCAAGACCTTGAAGATGGTGCAGGTGGCATGGACTTCAAGATTACCGGTAGTAAAAATGGCATTACCGCTATTCAGTTGGATACTAAGACCGACGGCCTACCACCAGAAGTTATCCTTGAGGCCGTTACCAAGTCTCGCGAAGCTCGTCTTCAGGTGCTCGACGTTATGTTGAAGACGATTGCCGAACCTCGCGCTGACTTGTCACCAAACGCTCCACGTATTCTCAAGCTCCGCATCAACCCAGATAAGATTCGTGAAGTTATCGGTCCAGGTGGCAAGATGATCAACGAGATCATCGCCAAGACCGGTGTTTCCGGTATCGACATCGAGCAAGATGGTTTAGTGCTTATTACTGCCGTTAACGCCGAAGCGGGTAAGGCCGCTTACGATTGGGTCAACAACCTGACTCGTGAGGTCCAAGTTGGCGAAGCTTTCACCGGCGAAGTTGTTCGCTTGATGGATTTCGGTGCTTTCGTCCAGATCTTGCCAGGCAAAGATGGACTAGTGCACGTCTCAGAAATGGCGCCTTGGCGCGTTGAACAGGTGACCGACATCGTCAAAGTTGGTGACATGGTCAAAGTGAAGGTTATCGAAATCGATGACAAGGGTCGCACCAACCTGTCTATGAAGCAGGCCGAAGGCAACGTGTACACTGACGAGATGAAGGCTAAGGCCTCACAGGGTGGTGGGCCAAGCTCGTTCAAGTCACGCCCTCGTCCCACAGGAGATCGCCGCCCATAACACATGATCACTGATCGCTTAGCCATTCCGTTAAACAGTAACCCGGCCCGCCAAAAACTTTGGCGGGCTGTTGGGTTATTGGGATTAGTGCTTGGAGCGATCGTACTCGGTTACATGATCGATCGTGCCGTTCACTATCGCTCATTACCCCAACGTTGGCCGGCCGAAGCGAGCTTAGAGTTTCGTTTAATCAAGACACCGCGTACAACCCGCCTCGTCGAGGAAGGTTTTGCCGGTGTTCAAGCGCTACCGGGCGCTCCTTGGGATCTTTCCGAGGCTTTAGCGTGGTCAAAACGTGAATTTATTTTGTACTCAGACGGAGAAAACCTGCTTGGTTTGGCTGTTGACGGCCAAATCCCTGCCGAAGCTCAAGCAAGTTTAGAAAATTGGGGTTGGACAAGCATTCAAGTAGGGCGTCGCACCCTGGTCAGTCGTGTAAATAGCGCCGAACCGACTGCCGCTGAGCGTCATATTAATCTTTGGCTGACATTACCTATTTTTGACGGTAGCGTAACCGTAAAAAACGATTCTGAGTCTACCGACAGCGTACCTTTTCGTTTTTCATCACCTACGAGCTTAGATTTTCCGGTGAACATGGGAAGTTTCTCGCCAACAACCAAACTTTCTCTCCCAATAGGCACACAATTGCTTGGATCTTTCGCCTTATCCGAGGATTTAAGCGGAGCCTTTCTTCCAAGTTCCGTTCCAGCTACATTCCCAGGCTTACAGCTCTTGAGTCAGCAAGCCAAGCAGGCGCCTATCGACCTCTTACTGGGCAACGACGAGTTGGGATCAGCCTTCGTACTCGCTATGCCTACCGTAGGCCTGACGCTTGAAGAATTGGGTGCCATCGCCACCGAAGGAGCGAGTCTCCAAGATTTGTCTACAACGGCGTTGACAACGGAGGGCTTATCAACCAGTACCGAGATCCGTAGTTCAACGAAAATTGCAGTAAACGTGAGCAATGAGAACGGTCTTCTGGTAGCAATTGCTGAAAATCCTGCTGGTCAGCTTTTCCGCCTAACCCAATCAGATACGCAACTTATAGTAAGTAACCGTGCTACGAATATTGGACTAGAGTTAGCGAAATATTCAGGATCCTGTCTGCATAAGCCCATTGGTTTTCTTGCCCCCGAAGCCTTAAACACACACTTACCAAGCATAAACTTCTCCCAAGGCCACCACGTCATCAGCCATCTCCTGCACGCCGAGGAGATTGCTTACCGTAAAAATTGGCTAAGAATCTGCTGGTGATAACCTGGGGATAAGAGTGCATAAATCCCTAAGTTATCCACAGCAAGCTGAACAACAATGGTGACTTTGTTATCCACATAGCGCTAATCGATGCGTATTTACTGGTCTACAGAGGTGTTTACATTTAGTGTTCAGGGGGGCTATGATTTCTAGGTAAACGTTCTTTATAATCAATCGTTTCTCGGTAACCTATTCCGAGAGATGACTTAGGGGAAGTTTCCCGAAGCCCCACAAACATCTTCGGGAAACACCTCACTGCTGTACTCTCTTTTTCAAAGCACTTGGGCCACCCTTGCTGCGTACCAGAATGTACTCTGCACGCACGGAACCCAAAAAAGGGTAGAGCAGGTCGTCAAGACAGCATGAGTTCGGTATATCGTTGGGCCGTTGCGTTGTGCGGTGATGGAAAATCCTATCACCTCAAAACCCAACGATCCCAAGGTAACCAACCGGCTACCCGGGGAGCTGCCACGCAGGAAATGCATTTTTTTACCTGACGTCACAGCTTCCCTTTTCATTTTATTGACAGTTCAGTGGGCTTCGGGAATAGTACTCGGAAGCCTCATAAATTGCCCTTTGTATGAAGACCCGTTTTTTTGAAGAAATGAAGTCAGCGCTGGCCGATGAAAAGACTAAGCTAGAAGCTGAATTGGCCGGACTAGCTCATCGCAATCCTCGCCCAAACGAGGATGGTCAGACTTTTGTTGTACAGTACGAAAATTTTGGAGAATCTGAAGATGAGAACGCAGCCGAAATCGCCCAATACGGAGACAATCTTTCCCTTGAACAAGAACTCGAGTCAGCCCTTAAGGACGTTGAGTCAGCTATGAAGGCCGTTGAAAGTGGCACTTACGGTATCTGCAAATACTGCCAACAAGTCATTTCTGAAGATCGTCTACGTGCTCGCCCTACATCTACTTCGTGTATCGCCTGCAAAAAGACGCTAACGCAGGAGCTCTAGCATGAACTCGCGCTTTTCGCTTTCCTCCCCAGCAACCCCACCTAGGAAATTGAGGGCTGGAGGGGCGGTCATTTTTACGATCGCGCTCGCAGACGCTGCATTCAAGTACTACGCGATTCACCATCTCCCCGATGAACGGACCGCCGATTTGCAGTCCGTTTTGGCTTTTGCTTTGCATCGCAACCCCGGTATCGCCTTCGATCTCCCCATCCCCTTGGCAATCGTTTTACCGATCACGGCAATCATTTGCGTCGCCTTCACCCAGATTGCCTACAAACATCGATCCGACAACCCGAGACAAGCTCTGGCGGCCCTGGCCGCTGTCATCGGTGCCCTAGGCAATGGTCTTGATCGCCTAATCAACGGTTTCACCGCAGATTACATCATTCTATTGCAAACTTCCGCCATTAATCTGTCCGATGTGCTTATCTTAGTAGGCATCCT
>JBBUCB010000055.1:0-8898 GCA_038058005.1 Patescibacteria group bacterium
TCATGTGCTTCGGCATCGTCATCCCCGACTACGCTCTGGCCCTCGCGCCCGGGGACGTGATCGAGGATGGATCACCCATCTTCACGGACACCTCGGCGGCCTTCGCTCCGAACGGCTTCGGGGCGCCGAGCATGTCCTGGGACGCTCGGCTGAACCGCTGGGTGGCCATCCTGGAGTACCAGTCGGCGGCCACCGACCCCGCCTGCCCGCATGGCATCTGGGGTCTGGCCCTGTCCACCACCACCGACCCCGACGGGGCCAGTGGGTGGACGGCGCCGCAGATCCTGTTCGAGCCGTCGGTCGACGGCTCGTATCGAAGCTGTGTGGCGGCCCATCCGGCCACCCTGTGGCTCTACAGCGCCGCCGGCACCACCAATAACCGGCGTCTGATCGTCCTCTTCAAGGCCGAGACGGACACCACGGTCGCGGCCGGCACCTGCCCGGTGGGCGTGAACATCAACGACTGCACCTACACCGGCATCGGCCGGCTGGGCGTGGTCTTCAACGTCGCCGGCAACCTGAGTACCACGAGCCTGAGCGGCAGCCCGGCGATCTCCATCACGGAGCCGTTCGGCTTCCAGAGCCCGATCCAGCAGGCCGGCATCGGCCAGTACCTGATCCTGGTGCAGAAGGAGATCCCGCCGGCCGTCGTCGGCGGTCCGACCACCTTCGGGATCTACAGCACGACCGCCACGAATCCGAACCTGATCTGGAGTCCGCTCACGCTGGTCCAGTCCCCGGGCGCGGACAGCTGGAACCAGGACGAGCTGTTCAACCCCGAGATCACGTGTTCGAACACCCCCGGTGAGCTCATCTCCTTCCAGGGCGGACGCACCTGGGGCGTGGGCACGAGCATCGTCGAGGCCGGCTGGAGCGAGATGTCGTCGGTGGACAACGGCGTCACCTGGACGCTGGGCCCGACGCCGATCGTGACCTGGTTCGACAACTACGACTGGCGCCACTGGACCTTCTCCCGCGTCGGTCCGGACGACTACTTCATCTGGTTCGTCCGCAAGAACGCGGCCACCAACCACCTGGAAATCCATCGCGCCGAGGCCCTGGGCACCGGCACCGTGGGCACCCCCATCGACCGGCGCTGCCTGTAACAGGCGTCCGGTCATCTACCCCAGCCTCTCGTCGGACACAACTCCCCGACCCGAGGCTCGAGCCCGTTCTCACTGAGAACGGGCTTTTCGTAATCAAAAACCCCCGCGGGTCAGGACACGACCGTGCCGTGTCCCTTCAGCGAGGGTTTTCGAATTTACTGAGGAATTATTTATTTGAGGCTAGTTTCGATTTACATCAAAGATTCTTTGGCGGCCTTGGCGACCGAGAACTTTACAACGGTCTTAGCAGGGATCTGGATGGTAGCTCCTGTGGCTGGGTTGCGGCCTACGCGAGCGGCGCGGTGCTTCTTGGCCATCTTTCCGAGTCCTGGCATAACGAACTCCCCAGCGCGCTTAATCTCGTCGTAGGCGAGCTTTACGAAGCCGTCGTAGATCTCACCAGCTTCACGCTTAGAGACGTTCCAGCGGGTTGCGAGCTCGGCCATGATCTGGGACTTGGTCATGCGCTTTGACATATCGGAGGGTCGATTAATGAATATTCGTTTTTACGGGGAAAATCGTAACACAGGCTCAAAAATGCAAAAGAAAGTTATACACATGCACCTGTTTTACGGTTGGAGGACTTCCTCGTCAGGAACTCCTTCAACTTTGATAATAACATCTTTCACTGACGCAAATTGTTTGAGCGTTTCTTCCACCTGAGCACGCGCACTCGTAACTTTACATGAGCCAGCTAAACCATTTTCAAAGTCTTCGCTAAAGACAACCGTAGCCACACCATTCTCAATCGCAACGCTCACGACACGCGCTTTGGCATTGATGTTCGTAAAGTAGCCGTCAGCATTCTCTGAGCTCGTTACGCCAGCCAAGAGTTGGTCAAGCGCTTCTTTGGCAACCGCTGGTGTCGGCTGGATGTCGCGCTCGACGGCATAAACTTCTTCGCAACGTTCAGTGTTGGGATCCTGTTCTGAGTTACTGAAAAAAACTTTAACACTCGACACTTCCTCGGGAATCGCTACCGGCTCTTCGGGCTCAGTATCTTCCGGCTCGTCAACCACAGAAGTATCGATAGGCGTCTCCTCGATTTCTGGCTCGACTGCCAACTCTGGCTCATACACAAAAGTTACCACCAGGATTATGGTCACGATCGTCAGGCCTGCCACGATAAAGACAAGATTTTTCATAAGCTTTGATTAATCCCGAGGAGCTTCCTCTAGGGTTGCGGTCAGCGTCTGCTCGGAACCATCGTGCAAAACCAGAAGCTCAATCTCGTCCCCCACTTGATACTGCTGCAGGATAACATTGAGTGGCATGTCATCGTCTACAACCTGGTCGTTAATTTTCAGAATAATGTCAGTCTCCTCTAATCCGGCCTTATCGGCTGGGGAGCCAGGGATAATCGCTAGCTCGTTGCTACTCCCCCGCACGATCAACGCCCCTTGGCTGACCGTAAGATTATTCTCTGACTTAATCAACTCATTAATCATGAGGAAACGGACGCCGAGATAAGGTCGAATAACCCGTCCGTGCTCGCGAATAGACTCGACGGATAATTTCACGGCATTCGCTGGTAAAGCGAAACCGATATTTTCGGCCGTGCCCACCGAGGCGGCCACGTTGACGCCAATCACGCGGCCGGAGAGATCGAGTAAGGGACCGCCCGAATTACCGGGATTGATCGCGGCATCAGTTTGAATAATATTCGTAAGCTGCTCCGACTGCCCGACACCATCTGAAGCAATGATCGATCGCGCCAAGCCCGACACGACACCAACCGAGACGGTATTGCTGAACTCACCGAGTGCGTTGCCAATAGCCACCACCGATTGTCCGGCCTTGATGGTGGTCGAGTCACCAAATTCGAGGTAGGAAAAATCATCGCCTTCGATCTTCAAAACTGCCACATCAAGTACATCATCGGCAGCTACCACGGTGGCGTCGTATTGCGTGCCGTCATTCAAAAAGGCGGTGTAGTTAGCATCAACGTCACTTACAACGTGGGCGTTGGTCACAACATAGCCGTCCTCCGAGACCAAGAAACCTGAGCCTCCCCCAACCTCACGTTCTTCAGTTCCGTTCTGACGGTACTGAGGGATGCGGTACAAGCCGCCAAAAATATCACCGAAAGGATTTGCTTGTTCATCGTAATATTCTTCGATAACTGGCACATCCTTCGTAATCACAATCGACACCACGGCTGGACTAGCGGCCGCGACCACATTGACCACATCAGAATGATCCCCCGCCGAGTCCACGAGCGGGACGTTGGAGGTCGATTCGATATCCAACCAGACAGCTACCTGTTCCTTACCATCAGCAGTAGCCAAAAATGACCAGGCCGCCAAGCCCAAAACAAGGTTTACAGCCAAGGCTCCCAACACTCCCAGAGCAAAAGCACGTTGCAAATCATTGTTCTCCATATGAAAACAGTATTATAGTCTGGTCGTTGCCTGTCAATATTCGCGTATACTTAGACAATATGAAAGTTACAATCCTGGGAATGGGTGAAATTGGCATGGCGCTAACGCATGTGCTCAAGCAGCAGCCCAAGCTCCAGCTTACCGGCTGGGATAAGAACGCTTCAAAGCTGCCTCAACAACTCAGCCTTGAAGACAGCCTCAAGGATGCGGATCTTGTGTTTATGTGTGTCCCCTCGTGGAATTTACGGGGTGCGCTCCATAATCTTGCGCCCCTCCTGAAAGCCGAGACGAGTGTTGTGTCTCTGGCTAAAGGCATAGAAAAAGAAAGTCACAAGTCTGCAGACGAACTCTTGCGAGAATTTCTACCCAACCACGATATCGGCGTACTCGGAGGCCCCATGATCGCCGAAAGCATGCTGAGCGGTGAACTGACTGCCGGTGTCTTAGCAACCGCCTCACCCAAGCTCAAAGCTCAAGTAAAAAAGCTGTTTAAAGGGAGTGCCCTCCGCATCATCCCGAGTAACGATGTTCATGGCACAGCCATCTGCGGAGTGCTCAAAAACGCCTACACGCTCAGCATCGGGATCGCCGAAGGTTTAGGGCTTGGAGAGAATGCTCGCGGGGTGCTCTTTTCACAGGCGCTTGGTGAGATGCGAATCATCGCGCAAGCGCTCGGGGGTAAAACCTCGACAGTGCTTGGACTGGCAGGTGCCGGAGACCTGTTTGCGACCGCACTTAGCACTCGTTCACGTAATCGCATGGTTGGTATCGCGCTCGGGACTGGCGGCGGAGGCCATCTGGAGAGTGAGGGTTTTATGAGCCTGACCTGTATTCAGGCCCTCATTGACGTTGATACCAAGCGCCTGCCGCTGCTTTCGTGCCTGATTGCTATCGCCAACGAACAGGCGGCTCCTGGTTTACTCAAAGAGGTTGTTTTTGACCACCACCGGGCCTAAGCTTGCATTTTAAGCTCGTCCGAGGCTAGGATGACTGCAATTCTTAACTCTTCCGTTTATGGGCCCAACAATCTTTCTCCTCATCATCCTCGGTATCGCGTTGTTGGCGTGTTTGCGTCAGGTTAACCAGTACGAACGCGGCATCAAATTCACCATGGGTCGCTACACCGGTATGGTCAATCCAGGCTGGCGTTTAGTCATTCCTGTCTTCCAGTTCATGAAGAAGGTCGACCTTCGCACCAAGGCCGTTGAGGTGCCAGCGCAGGACGCAATCACAAAAGACAATGTCTCTGCCAAAATCACCGCCGTGATTTATTACAAAATCTCTGACGCTTCAAAGTCGATCCTTGAAGTTGAGAACGTGAGCTACGCCGTGCTCCAGTTGGCGCAGACGACCATGCGTAATGTGGTTGGCGAAGTCACCCTCGACGAGCTTCTGACGATGCGCCAAACCTTATCCGAAAAAATCGAAAAGATCGTCGAAGCCTCCACTCAGTCCTGGGGTGTTGAGGTCTCGACGGTAGAATTGAAAGATATCAACCTGCCACCAGACATGGTGCGCACCATCGCCAAGCAAGCCGAAGCCGAGCGTGAGCGCCGCGCCGTCATCATCAACTCAGAGGGTGAAGTGTCTGCCGCGGAAAATCTCTCCAAGGCTGCCCGCATGTTAGCCGAGACTCCAGGCGCTTTGCACTTGCGTACCCTGAACTCGATCAACGATATCAGCTCTGACCAATCCAATACCGTCGTCTTCACTGTCCCGCTCGAAATTCTGACCGCTATCGCTGGTCGCAAGTAACTAACCAACCAAATACCTTTGCCATCACCATAAGGACGGATGGAGACGGATTGGGACAGATACGAAAAAACGAGCTCCGTGAGCTCGTTTTTCATTATCGTATCCGTTCTCATCCGTCTAATATCCGTCCTAATATATTTTTAAAGTAATTAGGTTGGAGAACTAGTCCGTATCAATATCATGAATAACGCGACGCTGAAGTTTCTCGACGTTGATCTCCTCCATGGCCTTCATGTCATCGGTATGGTTGATCTCCATGTGGTGCAAGATAAGATCGAGTGATTGCATAATGGCAGCAATTTGTTTTTCACTCGCTACGTCGATCTCAAAGTCGATCTCCTCTCGAGTATCAGCACGCTTACTTGAGCGGTTCTGACTGATCAAAACCACCACCGACAGCACAATGGCCTCAAGTGAGACGGTCATGGTCAGCATTCCAAACGGATAGGGATCAAAGGCGCTAAAACTAGTGTTGAGACCAGAATTCCAAACGATCCAGCCGACAAAAAATAAAACATTCAAACCCAAAAACCAGAGCGTGCCAAAGAACCCCGTGAGAACATCAGCGATTTTCTCAACCGGTGTGGTCCTTTGCTGAAAACGAAAGCGTACCGGTTTAGTGACCGGAAGTTTCAACGCCGTAACTTTTTTCTGAACCGGCCGAGCCTTCCTCCTAGGCATATCGCGGACATCATAACATGCGTCCTTTACAATCTCAGCCGTGGCGCCCCAGAAAACAGCTATACTGGTGATCTATGCCCAAAGACGAAACCGCTAACTTGAAAAAAGAAATTGCTCAACTAAACACCACCCTGAAAAGGGTTAACAATTTTGGAGCCACCTTTCTTAAAGGAATTGTAGCCGGAGTAGGCACCGCGATTGGAGCCACCATCGTTGCCGCCATAGTCGTGACCACGATCGTAAAAGTCATACAATCGACTGGCGTAAACAAATTCTTACCAGAAAGCCTGATCATCAGTCCCACCAACAGCCAAGAGTAATCGTCGGCTTTACCTTTCCCCGCTTTTCAGCTACACTACTCGCGACAATTCACCATCTAGGGATGTAGTGAAACGGTATCACAACGGTCTCCAAAACCGTTATTCAGGGTTCGAGCCCCTGCGTCCCTGCCACAAAACCATCAGCCTGAAAGGGCTGGTGTTTTGTTCTTTGCTGGAGAGTGTCAACATGGGCGTATACTGAGTTTAAATTGGCGGTTAAAAGCCATAAAAAATGATTTATTCTATGAAATTTTCAGAACTGCTACACGTCATCAGTGTCATCATTGGTTTGGCGGGTGTAGTCACCGTAATCAAAGCCGTGTTAATGGCGGCCGACGCATTGATGCTCGGAGTCTCACGAGAACATCTACTCTTCTGTTCCATCATTCTCTTCCTCATGGCCATCTGGATTCAACTTGCTACCATTCACCATGTCATGCTTGAAAAGCAGGGCAAACGCTAAAACCTACCCCACGTAATTGAGTATGTGTTTTTCGGTAGCGGCTAGTTTCGTAGTTAGCGGTAGTCTTGGAGTAGCTGGCGTAGCATCTCTTGGGCTAGCCAAAAAGTCGGAACGAATGATGGCGCTAGTACCGATCCTGTTTGGCATTCAACAAGCCATCGAGGGCTTGCAATGGCTAGCTCCGCATCCAAGTTTAGACAGCCAAGTGTTAGGTTATGCCTACCTCTTTTTCGCTTTCTTGCTGTGGCCAACCTACATTCCAGCCGCGGCCTACGCTCTAGAAACTAACCAAAAACACAAAAAACTTTTAAGTTGGATGTTTAGACTTGGCCTGTTCGTGTCGACCGGTCTACTCGTAACGTTGATCATGTACAAGCCCGTCATCTCTCTAAGCGCCGGACATTTTGTGTATGCAGTCCCGGTCAGCCCACTCGCGCTTGTGCTCGGCACGATTGTTTACTCAATCGCCGTGGTCGGATCTCTATTGATCTCATCCCGCCGCTCATTGCAGTTCTTCGGAATCTTTATCTTAGCGGCGGAAATTACGGCCGCAACTATTTTTCCAAGTGGCTTCGTGTCGGTCTGGTGTTTCTTTGCGGCTGTCTCCAGCGCGCTTGTCTATTTATGTTTTTACCTGTGGTCGAAGAGGTCTCGATTAAGCTCCTGGTGATTCAATCTAAGCTGGCCTGTCATGAAACCATCAGTCTAAAAAGGGCTGGTGTTTTTGTTTTAACCCCGGTACTCTTAAAATATGAGGATTGCGTCAGGTTTAGTCCATTCTCTTTTCCTTTCTTATGCACGGATATATTGCCAACATCGAGCAACTCGCCTTGAATAATGAAAATTTCCGTAAGGTGTTATACACGGATAAGAACAGTCAGTTGGTACTCATGTCGCTACTCCCCGGTGAGGAAATTGGAGAAGAGGTCCATGATGTGGATCAATTTTTGCGGGTTGAGCAAGGGACTGGCCAAGCTATCATGGATGAGCACCAGCAATCAATTGTCGACGGCAGCGTGATACTGGTACCAGCGGGCACTAAACACAACATCATCAATGGTGGCGCGAAGGCCATGAAACTTTACGCGCTATACATGCCGCCGCATCACCGCGATGGGGTCGTCCACAAAACCAAGGCTGAAGCCGAGGCTGATAGCGAACATTTTGACGGAGGAACGACGGAATAAAAGAGGGCTGGTATTTTTATTAATGCTGTACTACTGTCCCAAGGTATGAACAACAAAAAGCTCTACCGCAGCACAACCGACTCTATGCTCACGGGTGTTTGTGGAGGATTGGCCGAGTATCTCGAGGTCGACGCCACGGTTTTACGTTTGCTGTGGGTCTTGGTGGTAGTCTTCTCAGGCATCTTCCCCGGCGTGATCGTGTACATCATCGCCGCTGTAATCGTGCCGCTTCCACCAACTGCTCCGAAAACTGAAGCACCGGTCGAGACACCAAAGCCTTAGTGCTTATGAGTAGAAAGCGGATCTTTGGAGCTGCTGTTTTGGTCTGTCTGTTTATTTTTGCGATTATCTTTACGCCGCTCCTGTACGGCACAAGAGCCCTGACAGATGCAGAGATCACGCTCCTAGAACCCATCTATCAATCGAGCGTGAAGCTAGAAAAGGTCCGCATTAAATCTGGCGGACTGCTCACCTTAACCGTGCCAGGTATCACGATCGGCAACACTATTTCTTTTCCCAAAAACTCGTACGACGTAACCCATCGTCGAGACAAAGCCATGCTCATCCACGAGGTCTGTCATGTTTGGCAATATCAAAACTTCGGCCTGGGCTATATTCCTGGATCGATGTGGGAAAATACTACACAACGTGACGCGTACGTCATTAATTACGATGCCTCCAAAACTTTTCGCGATTATGATATCGAAGAACAATGCGAAATCGTGGCCGACTATTTTCTGACCGGCGACATGCGATACGAGCCCTACATCGCTGAGATAAAATCTCAATAGGTTTGATTGTGGATAATCAGATTGGAGAATAGTAACGCTATACGTTACTATTGAGGTAAGTTATGATCCAAAGTTTTCGTGACAAAGATACCGAACTGCTTTTTCACAGACAACGATCTCGAAAGTTTCCTTCAGATATTCAGCGGGCTGCCCTGAGGAAATTATGGATGATAAACGCCGCGCATACCTTGCCTGACCTTAAAGTCCCGCCAGC
>JBBUCB010000056.1:0-11921 GCA_038058005.1 Patescibacteria group bacterium
GCTTACGTGTATTTTCCGGGCGGTTATGGTACCTTGGACGAGCTGTTCGAGATTTTGACGTTGATTCAAACAGCTAAATCCGAAGCTGTGCCCGTGGTGTTGGTAGGTAGGGAATATTGGGGTGGATTGGTGGAATGGATGGATAAAACCATGTACGGCAGCTTTGACACTATCGATCGCGAAGATCTGAATATCTTTAAGCTCGTTGACACCGCTAAAGAGGCCTACGACATTGTTGCCAAATCCGAGGAGCGCATGTTCTTCTAGACTGCTCGCGTATGCCTGAATACTTAAAAAATCTTGCCGTTCGTCTTAAGCCCAAGGACACCAAAGAACATGGTGCTGGCGTGGAAACCATTGAGGTTAGTGCGCCAGTAAGTACGGCCGCCTCGCTGTACGAACGCGTTCGCAACACCCTTGACTACCAAGAAGAGCATTTGCTTAGGCGCAATGCTATTTTGCGTATCTTGAAGCGTTACTTAGGCGCCGATGCACCTTTGTCATCGTTAGCCGGTGATCTCTTGAAAGAATTGGTTTGGGCTAAATATTTACCCAACAAAACGGTTCCCATTTCACTTCAGCATCAGTTGTCGCCGGTGATTGCAAAATACGAAGCGCTGTTTCGTGCTGCTGATCAACTTGGTCGTGATCGTGAAATGGTTTTTCACTGGTTGCTCGACGTTTTGGCTACCGAGATCGAAACCATGGTAGCTCCAAACGCGGCTGAGGAGGCACTGGTGGCCTACATGTACGATGAGATGCGCCGACGGATCGATTGGGACCCGCGTTTACCGGCCACGGCTGAGCAAAAGGATTTGCGTTTGTACATTGGCGTCCACAAAACTCTGTTGAAGTCGAATCCTGGCATGTTGCGTTACCGCGTCTTCACGCTGTATTACCCGGCTTGGGTTGGACCAGCCAACGACACCTTGATCCAAGAAGTGGCTGGCAGTTTGCTGACGGTTGTGAACACGGTTGAAGATGAGCTTCGTAATCCGTTGACGGATCGCTTGTCACGCATGCTCCGTCGCCGAGCCGGCATTTTCCGCGTTCTTGGCGATGCCATGCTTGCCACCGAAGACACCGACAAAGTCCTGGCTGATCCCGATAAGCTTGATGAGGCCGTAACGAAAGCTTTGGCGCTTCGCACCTCAAACTTTAAAACGCGTTTACGTCGCACTGTCGTGCGAGCCGTGATTTTCTTGTTCGTTACCAAGATGTTCTTGGCGCTTTTGCTTGAGTTGCCTTACGACTTGTTCTTAGCTCATGAAGAGGTCCCGCTCTATCCGTTGTTTGTGAATATTCTTTTCCATCCACTGTTCCTAGCCTTGATTGGTTTGACAGTGGCTATCCCTCACAAGAAAAATCGAGAAGATTATCTGGCCGCTATCCGAGCGCTCTCGGTCGGTGCCGATCACCCAGCCCTGCATTTACGCGTGAAGCACGATGTTCGGAGTCCGTGGCAGAACATTTACGACGTGCTGTACGCCTTGCTGTTCTTAGGTGTTTACGGCGCCATCGCCGCTGGTTTGCACAGTATCGGTTTTCACTGGCTATCGATCGCTTTGTTCTTGTTCTTCTTATCACTCGTCACCTTTTTCGGCATTCGTATCCGCTCGTCGACCCGCGAAATTGTGGCCTCTGATGCGCGCAGCGGTTTGATCGGTACCATTCTCGACATTTTGCTCTTACCGATTGTACGGGCTGGTTCTTGGCTGAGCAGTAAGGTTTCCAAGATCAACGTGTTCATTTATTTCTTCGACTTTATCATCGAGGCTCCACTCAAGGTGGCGATTGAGTTTATTGAAAGCTGGTTGTCATTCGTGCGCGACAAAAAAGAAGAGATTTAATTTTTTCCATGAACGGGGCCTTGCGAGCATTTTTCTTGATTGCCGTGCTGGGTTGTGCGGGACTAGCCCTGGTCCTGTTTCTTCAATTTAAACGTGTCGTGGCCCACCCCGTTTATGGGGCCACATTTTCTCCGGGGTATGCGCAGTACTTAGGTTTGAACGCTGACGAGGTCTATTTAGCCATGCTTGATGAACTGCACTTAAGGCAGATTCGTATCCCGGTACATTGGAACGATATTCAGTGGGAAGCGAATGGAGAGCGTTTTTGGGATGTGGATTGGCTCATGGATGAGGCGGCCAAACGTAACGTTCAGGTGATTCTCGTAATCGGCAATAAGGTTCCGCGTTGGCCCGAATGTTATACGCCGGGTTGGACAGCTGACCTGTCGGAGGCAGATTACGAGCAAGCCTTGCTTGATTACGTCGACCTAATTGTGACACGTTACCGTACTCATCCGGCCTTGGAGCGCTGGCAGGTGGAGAATGAGTCACTGTTTACCTTTGGTGATTGTCCAAAGCTTGATTACAAACTCTTACGGCGTGAAGTGGCCCATGTTCGTGCCTTGGACAATGAACACCCTATTCAACTCACCGTGAGTGGCGAGCAACAGCTCTGGGTGTCTGTCGCGAGTGACGCGGATATTCTTGGCACGAGCATGTATCGCAAGGTGGCCTTACCGAATGGTTGGCCCTTCACTTTCCCTATTCCCGCGCGCCTCTATACACTCCAAACCATTAGTGTAGCCTTGTTACTCGACAAAGTGGTCATCTCTGAACTTCAAGTTGAGCCGTGGCTCGTCAAGGATTATCGCGAGTATTCCATCGATCAAGCTGCCGAGTTATTTACGCCGCGTCAATTAGCTGCATATTTGAGCTACGCTCGGAGCAGCGGACTGAATGAGATCTCACTTTGGGGGGTTGAATGGTGGTATTATCTCAAGCAAAATGGACGCCCAGAATTATGGAACGCCGGTCGAGAATATCTCAAGTAAAAGAACGGGTCACCAAGACTTTTGATGTTGTTGTAATTGGCGGCGGTTCGGCCGGAATTGCTGCTATTGAAGGCGCTAAGGCCGCCGGGGCTAAATCGATTTGTTTGGTTGAAGCAGAACCTCGATTAGGTGGGGAGTGCGCTTACTGGGCCTGTGTTCCTACGAAGTCGATGTTGAAGGCCGCTAAGTTGTATCACCTCGCTAAATATGGCGTAGGTCGTTACGGTATTAACACGGGCAAAGTTACTTACGATTTTGGGTCGATATTGCACCGTCGCGATGCCGTCGTGCGCGCACTGACTGGCAATGGACACCGTTTGCTCGATTACGCTAAGCACCTCAAAGTGACGGTGAAGCACGGCCGAGCCCAGTTCATTAATGACAAAATGATCGACGTGAAGGGCGATAGGATTCGCGCTAAGGCGTTTGTGATCGCGGTCGGCAGCAAGGAACGTCAACCCGTTGTTGATGGCATCGAGAACGTTCCCGTTTGGTATTCGCGCGATGTGGTAGCCATGAAACATTTGCCAGAGTCAGTGGCGATTATCGGCGGCGGACCTATCGGCAGCGAATTTTCCACCTTGTTCGGATTGTTGGGTATTAAAACGACTTTGCTCGAATACGGCGATCACATTTTGCCGCGTGAAGACGCCGAGATCGCCGCTTTAGCCGAGACGAGTTTGCAGAATATCGGCGTCCACGTACTGACCAAGACAAAGCCACTCGGCCTCAAGCGTTCAGGGCGCAAAATCAGCGTCACTTTCCAAGTCGGCCGCAAGCCACGCCAAAGTTTGGTCGTTGATAAAGTTATCGTAGCGGTGGGCCGTAAGCCGAACCTTGAAGGCCTGGCTTTAGACAAGGCGGGGGTCAAAGTTGATGAGTTTGGGAAAATCGAGCTTACCGGAAGTTTGCAGACGAACCACAAACATATTTTTGCTGCTGGAGACTCGAGCTCGCGCTTTCAATTCACCCACATCGCAACCCACGAGGGCTACATCGCCGGCTGGAACGCTGCCCACGTTAAACTCGAAGGTAAGCAGCTCGTTCGTGAAGAAAACGTGGTACCGCGCGTGACCTTTCTCGACCCCGAGGTGGCCTCAGTCGGCATGACCCTGGCTGACGCTCTTAAAGCCAAGAAAAAATGTAAAACCGTTCGGTTTCCATTCTCAGCGCTCGGCCGTGCGGCTATCGATGGCAATCGCGACGGCCTAATTAAGATCATCGTCGACTCTAAGAGCGGTTTAATTCTCGGCGCACATGTTACCGGCGAACGAGCGGGGGAGATAATGCATGAGCTAGCTTTGGCGATGTATGCCGGAGTTCCATTCTCGACCGTTCAAGGCATGTTGCATGCTTATCCAAGTTGGAGTGAGGTGATTCCGGCCTCGCAATAAAATCTCATCAAAATAGAACGACCTGGACTCCCGAAGGATCCAGGTCGTACTCACTAGGACGTACTCCTAGTGGCGAGGGGACGGCGTGATGTTCCGCGGGTGCTGCTTGCGGTCACGCGAGCTGTACGGACGGCTCAGCTTTCTGCCGTCCTTGTCGGTGGGGTCGGGGTCGTGGCGCATCTCACGGCGATCACGACGAGGGCGGAGGTCGAAGAGGTTCTCTTCCTCGTCGTCCACGTCGAGCTCCTTGAGCTGTTCGACCGTCACCTGGCGGCCGTCATCGAACCCGCTGCGCAGGCTCGTCACCGGTGAGCCGTGCTTCCACCAGTCGCCGTTGTTCGCTGCCGCCGGGACACTGCTCACCTCGTCGCCGAGGTCGCTGGCCGCGTCGTGGTCTTCCACGAAGGCAGCGATGTCGACCGCCCTCTCGGCCACGTACGGGGCCGACGAGAACAGGTTCTCGATCGGCACGTCGGCCAGGTGGGACTTGGCGACGGCATGCACGCCGGTCAGACAGTTGCTCGCGAGGTAGCTGGGGTCGCTGGGCGAGTCGAACATCGGAGGGTCTCCCGATTGAAACGCGGATGTCACCCCTGCAGGGACGGGGTTGTCCAAGCCAAAGTAACGGCCCAAGACTAGCATAAAAATGGCCTTTTGTCAAAGCTGCTGCAACCACCCACAGTGCCGCTTTACTCTTTCGGCTTTCAGCTTTAGACTTTCGACTGCTATGAACAATGAAGTGGTCTTAGACATCGAAACCCAAAATACTTTTGACGAAGTTGGTGGTTACTTTACCGATAAGCTCAAGGTGTCTTTGGTGGGCGTTTATTATTACGAGACCGATACCTACGAGTCGTACTTGGAGCACGAGCTACCGCAAATGTTTTCTCGGCTCGAGCGCTCTGGCCGGATCATTGGCTACAACTCGATCGGCTTTGATATGCCGGTTTTGAATAACTACTACGCTGGCGATCTTTTGCACTTGCCTCAGCTCGATTTACTGGCCGAGATCCAGAAGTCTTTAGGTTATCGAATTAAGCTCGACGCCGTGGCCCAGAGCACCATCGGCATCAAAAAATCCGGTCACGGTTTGCAAGCCGTCCAGTGGTGGAAGGAGGGCAATATTGAGGCTATTCGTGAGTATTGTCTTCAGGACGTGAAGGTCACGAAAGAGGTTTATGAGTATGGCGTCAAAAACGGCTGCGTGCTTTTTGATGACAAGATGGGGGAGCGCCACGCCATTGCCATCGACTTCACTGGCAAGCTACCCACAGCTAAAGTGAACTTGACACTTGGGCTCTAACCGGTGAGGTGTATACTATTCGGAGCTTAACTTTCACGACACGAACTTTTACAACTTGGCTGACCTTCGTAGACCCACGATCGTTATCCACAAAACCTTTCTCACCACAACGGGTAGTGGTATACTACCTTTGTTGAACACAATAGGTTGTGTACAACCGTCGGTGGAGGAGGTGCCACACCCATCCTCACTTTGACGTCCTTAAAATCGACGTTCACCGTGTGGATATTTTTTTCTGAGGCTCTCCTGATTCTATGTACCAAACGACACTCCAGACATTTGTTGCGCCCGCCACTGGAAAGACTCAGGCGCTGCTGACACCACGTAAGGTTTATCGACCTTTTGAGTATCCTCATTACTACGAATATTTCCAAAAGCAGAATCAGGCGCACTGGCTGCCAATCGAGGTGCCCATGGAAAGCGACATCGCCGATTATCGCTTCCGCATGACCGAGCCCGAGAAAAACCTGATCATCCAAATTCTCCGTTTCTTCACCCAGGGCGACCTCGAAGTTAATAACAATTATAACCAGCACCTCATTCCAGCCTTTCCTAAGCCAGAGATCAAAATGATGCTGTCGTCGTTTGCGGCCATGGAGGGCGTTCACGTCTGGGCCTACTCTTACTTGAACGACTCACTCGGCCTCCCAGAAAAAGAGTACTCAGCCTTCCTCGAGTACCAGTCCATGCGCAACAAGTACGAGTATCTCCAACAGTTCAACGTTCACAACGTCGAGGAGCTAGCTATTAACTTGGCCGTGTTCGGAGCCTTCATGGAGGGTGTCAGTCTGTTCTCGTCCTTCGCCATTCTCATGAACTACCCCCGCATGGGCAAGATGAAGGGCGTGGGTCAGATCGTTACCTGGAGCATCCGCGACGAGAGCCTGCACAGTAAAGGCGTCTGTCACCTCTTCCGTGACTTGATGGCAGAGAATCGTTATCTCTGGACCCCGGCCTTTAAAAACCTGCTTTACCAACGCTGCGACGAAATGATTATTCTGGAAGATGCTTTCATCGACACCTGTTTTTCAATGGGGGAGGTCGCCGGTCTGAAACCGGCAGACGTGAAGCAGTACATCCGCTATATCGCCGATCGCCGTCTGCACGATATTGGTCTGGACGCCAAGTACAATGTCACGAACCCACTTGAATGGCTCGACATCATGGTCAACGCCAAAGAACACACCAACTTCTTCGAAAATCGTGCCACCGAATACTCCAAAGGCGCCGTACTCGATGACTGGACCTAATCTAAAGTCGCCCTTGCCGATTGCCTTCCTCCCCAGCTATGGGGAGGCTAGGAGGGGCAGACATTCCGCCAATAAACGCAATATGGCCTACTCGACAGTGATTGAAGCTTTGTCCGCTAATGATCTCGGCGCTGCCAGCAAGATGCTGCTGGCAGAAATTATCGAGACCACCAAAGACAAGAACAGCTGGGACTGCCCGCACTACACGGCCGACAAGGCTGTCCAGCAGGGGATTAAAATCGATGAAAGCCGTAACGAGTGGTTCACCTACTTCGGACTTGAGAATTTGCGAGATCGCTATTTCTTGAAGAACGAAGCCGGCAACATTGTTGAGAATCCACAAACCTTCTACGCCCGCGTCGCTACCGGCATGGCTCGTGGCGATGCCGCACTGGCGCAGGAACTCTACGAGATCATGAGCAAGGGTTGGTATCTTCCCTCTACCCCAACCCTGATGAATATCGGTACAGGTAAGGGTTTGCCGATTGCCTGTTTCTTGAACACTGTGCCCGATACGCTTGAGGGAATTTTTGATACCTTCCGTGAGAACGCCTTCTTGTCCAAGTACGGTGGCGGTATCGGTACCGATTGGTCACAGCTCCGTGGTCAAAATGCCCCTTTAAAAGCCAGCGGTCTTAAGTCATCTGGGGTTATTCCATTCTTGAAGATCATGGATTCGGAGACGATCGCTATTTCTCGCAATTCAACTCGTCGTGGTGCTGCCGCAGCCTATTTGCGTATCGATCACCCAGACATTGAAGACTTTTTGGAGCTCCGTAAGCCAGGTGGTGACCAGGATCGTCGTTGCATGAACCTCAATAACGGCCTCGTGATCACCGATGCCTTTATGCAGGCTGTTGAAGCTGGCAAGCCGTATCAATTGATCGACCCGCACTACAAGACCGTGACGCGAGAGCTCGACGCGCTGACGATGTGGCGCAAGATTTTGTCGATGCGCGCCGAGACCGGTGAGCCCTACATGATCTTTATTGATACCGTGAACAAGGCCCGCCCACAGCATCATAAAGATTTAGGTCTCATGGTGCGCCAGAGCAACTTGTGTACGGAAATAGTTCTACCCACAGACGACACTAGAACAGCTGTTTGTTGTTTGGGTAGTCTCAATCTCGAGAAGTGGGATGAATATAAGGACCAGTTGGAAAGCGTCACCTACGCTTGTATAAAATCCCTTGATAACAATCTTGAGACTTTCTGTGAGATGGCAGACCCAGTTGAATTTAAGCGAGCTATAAATTCCGTGAAGCACGAGCGTTCAATTGGCTTTGGTACGATGGGTTACCACGGCTACTTGATGTCGAAGAACGTGCCGTTTGAAAGTGTCATTGCTCGTGCCCTCAACAAGGAGATCTTTGGCGCCATTCACAAGCATGCCACCGCCGCTAGTGTGAAGCTTGGTCAAGAACGCGGTTTGCCACTCGATGGCGGTACGCAGCGTAACAGCTATGTCACGAGCATCCAGCCCACCGCTTCGACCGCCTTTATTTGCGGTGAGGCTTCCCCCTGCATCGAGCCGATCTCCGGTAACGCTTATTTGCAAAAGACCTTGTCTGGCAGCTTCCTTGTGAAGAACAAGTTCCTCATGCGATTCCTCGAGACTAAGGGTCTTAACAATTCGGATACCTGGAAGCGCATCATCGCCGACAAGGGCAGCGTCGCCAACGTCGCTGAACTGTCTGAGGAAGAGAAGGCCGTCTTCCGCACCGGTTACGAAATGAACATGCGTGAGATCGTGCAACAGGCCGCTGATCGCCAACCGTTTATCGATCAGGCCCAGTCGCTCAACCTGTTCTTCTCAACGCCAGTGAGCGGTAAGTATCTAAACGAGGTTCACATGCAGGCCTGGAAGTCGGGCGTAAAATCGCTTTATTACCTCCGTTCCGCTGCCCCAATTCAAGCCGATAGCATTTCCATGCAGACCACTAAGCGAGATGTAGCTAACGAGGAATGCGCTGTTTGCCAATAAAATAATTTTATAGTCGCAACACCTCACCCTTCAATTAACACAGATTCGTGAAGAACGAGGACAGATTTCACACAGATGTATGGAAACGAAAAACGAGCCCGACGGCTCGTTTTTCACATCTGTGTGAAATTTGTAATTACCGATTCACTTAATCTGTGTTAATCAAAATACGAGGAATTCTTAAATTATTCTGTATTTTAAGCCTTAACCGGTATTCTGTGGTGGCAGCGGAGACTGTGGATAGCCCCCCTTCTGTGATAATTTAGTGTTAGTATACTGAGGCCATTGTTAGTCTTTTCTTTTGCTATGAAGTTGTCTGCAGCCTTAGATTTAGTTCAAAATGATCAACCGATTGTTGTCCGGGATAAAACTTTCTCCCCCCGGGGTGTCGAAGAAGCCAAACTAGAAACCGGCGAGAGCGTTTACTGGGTTTATACTAAAGACGGCATGTGGTTGTCTTTCGATCCGGATGGAGAGGAGATCGTGCTGTTTGAGGATATTAATGAAGAGCTTGAACCGGAAGACGACACCGTTGTTTACGGAGGCGAGGACTACGAATTTTCTTACGAAGGCGTGGCCAAGGTTGATGACGATGACGGCGGTACCACCACCAATTTCAAAGATTACGAAAATGGTGACGGAGATTTGGTCCGCATCATGGAGGACGATTCAACCGGAGATAAATCTTACGCTTACGGAATAAAGATCACCGAGGAGGATTTACAGGAGGCATAAACTCGTCACCCTTACCGTCGCTAATACCAACCAAATAATTTTACCGCTGCCATAAGGACGGATATTAGACGGATGAGAACGGATGCAGGATCACCAAGACGATGTTCACTGAGCCAGATATTGCATCCGTCCTTATCTGTCTCCATCCGTTCTGATAGACGCAAAAGTAATTGGTTTGGTTGACCTAACTCTGTGTCTACATTGGAGCGAAGACATCGATCGCAAGAGAACGGATGGCGCTTACGCGCTCTCCGTTTCTTTTTTCTCGCCTTAGCTTTGGTGGTTATTGGTCGCCTCTTCATGTTGCAGGTGTGGTCAGGTTCTACTTACAAGGCTTTAGCTGAGGGCCAGTACTCGCTCTACGAGCAGCTCGTGCCGCAACGAGGTCGCATTTTTGTGCGCGACAGGGGAGATGAGACCGAGTTCCCGGTGGCTACCGAAGCGCCGCGAGCTTTTGTGTATGCCGACCCTCGAAAAGTTACCGATCCGGTAGCCCTTGGCAAAGAGATTGCAAAAATTTTGAAGATCGAAGGTTTGGAGGAGTACGAACGTTATGCGATGGTCGAGCAGCTGCGTACTGCCGGTCGGATGACGGAGGCGCAGGAGCTTGAAAATCTCTTGCGTGAAGATCGTATCGCAAGGTCCGCCGCCGAAGCGGCTGAGGAGATTGACGAGGACCCTGTTCTGGCAGTGGTTGAACCGCTCCCAGAAGTCGCCGGAGTCGCGACTGAGGTGTTCGCGGCGCCGGAGCCCTTCACCCTTGAGGGCAATCAAGTCGCGGCCCTGATCGCGCGCTTGAGTAAGCAGGATGACCCGTACGAACCAGTGGCTCGCAACGTTACCGATGAACAGTTGGATTTGCTTAACACACTCGAGTCAGAAGCGCTCGATTCGATTATTGAAGACGCGCGGGCGTACCCGGAGCCAGGTTTTGGTGGCCAGGTACTGGGTTTCTTGGGCCGAAAAGAAGACGGACACAGCCAAGGCATGTACGGGCTCGAGGGTTATTTTGACGATTTCCTCTCAGGTCAAGTAGGCCAACTGTATTCGCAGACTGATGCTTCGGGCAGATGGATCGGCGTTGGGGATCGCCATTTCCGGCCTGCGATTGATGGGGGAGATATTTTATTGACTATCGATCGTACGCTTCAGGTTGAGGTGTGTGAGATTTTGGCTCGCGGCGTCGAGCAGTTCAAGGCCGACTCGGGTACAGTCGTAGTCATGGAGCCGCAGACCGGTCGTATTCTTGCGATGTGCGGGGCGCCGGATTTTTACCCGGCGGATTACGGCCACGTTGAGGACGCCGCGGTCTATAACAATACCGCCATTTTTAGCGCTTACGAACCAGGCTCGATTTTCAAGCCGATCACCATGGCTGGAGCCATTGATGTGGGAGCGGTGACCCCGGATTCCCGCTTTACTGATCCAGGCTCGGTGACAATCGATGAGTTTACCATTCATAACGCCGCCGACAAAGTTTTTGGCAACGTGTCCATGATTGAAGTTCTCGAAGAGTCAATTAACACCGGTATGGTGTGGGTTATGCGCCAGATGGGTCCGGACACACTCAAAGAGTACATTCACGATTTTGGCTTTGGTGAACAGACGGGAATTGAATTGAAGTCTGAAGTGGCGGGTACGGTGGCCTCACTCGAAGAGCGAGCCGAAGTGTATTCAGCTACCGCTGCTTTCGGACAGGGTATTACCACCACGCCGCTTCAGATTGTGTCGGCTTACGCGGCGCTCGCCAATGGCGGCATGCTCATGAAGCCCTACATCGTTGAGGAACTGCGTTATCCAGACGGCACGCTTGAGCGTATGGAGCCCCAGGAAATTCGTCAGGTGGTTTCGCCCTCAACGGCTACCACGATCGGGGCCATGCTCGTGTCCGTCGTCGAATATGGTCACGGTAAAAAGGCGGGTGTTCCTGGCTACTACATCGGTGGCAAAACCGGTACGGCGCAGATCGCTCGGAACGGCGTGTATTCGACTACGGAGTTTAACGGCTCCTTCGCCGGCTACGGGCCGGTTCAAGACCCTGAATTCGCCATGGTCGTCAAGATTGAAAATCCCAAAGAAGGCGTCATTTATGCCGAAAGCACGGCCGCGCCTATTTTTGGAGAAATTGCCAATTTTCTCCTTGAGTATTACGGCGTTGCCCCTGAGCGGGCAGTGGAGTAATCTTGGAACATCGAGTATGCCGGTTTTTAGGCCATCCTGAGGCGAATGCCGAGGGATTAGGTCGGCGGTATTCAAGTCATATGCAGTACGACCAAGTCTGCGGAGTTTACATCGTTGCGAGCCCTGATCATTACTCGTTGTATACGGGTATGAGTACGGCTTTGCCGCATCGGATTCAGAGTCACAAGGACGGTTTGGTCAAGGGCTGGGCAAGAGACTATAATTGCACTAA
>JBBUCB010000056.1:12021-13109 GCA_038058005.1 Patescibacteria group bacterium
CCTTACGTCAGGATGGCAAAAAATGAGACACTATTAAGAGCGATCCGCGATCCGTTGCCATCCTGAGCGACGGCGACCTGTCCTGACCCCGAGCGGAGGCGAGGGGGAAGGAAAGGATTAGGTCGGCGGTATGGAGGAAACATTATATTGATATATGAAAACTCTGGTTATCAAACTCCTTTCAAACATCGCCCGCAGCAAAATCAGCAAATTTAAACCCACCATCGTGGCCGTCACCGGTTCGGTGGGGAAGACTTCAACGCGCAACGCGATCGCCATTGCACTTGGTGCTAAGTATCGAGTCCGCACGCCGTACAAGAATTACAATAACGAGATCGGATTGCCGCTGGCAGTTCTCGGCGAGCAGAGCCCGGGTAAGAATGCCTGGGAATGGTTGAAGTTGCTCGTGCGAGCCTCAAAATCTCAAGACATGCCTGAGTATCTCGTGCTCGAATACGGCGTCGACAAACAAGGCGATATGGCGGAGTTAGTAAAGGTCGCTCGCCCAGATATTGCGGTCATTACGGCGATCTCTCCCGTTCACGTTTCCAATTACCCGAGTCTTGAGGCCTTAGTCGATGAGAAGGCTGCACTCGGTGAGGCTGTTGCTCATGAAGGTCTCGTGCTCTTGAATGGCGACGATGTCCGGGTTATGGGCATGCGTAAGCGTTTTGTGGCTCCGGTGAAGACGTATAGCTTGAGTAACGGGGACGCTCATGCCACTGATATTCGTTTGGAGTTCCCGAAAGAAGAAAGTTTTGACGTGGGAGAAGTCTTTGTGATTACTCGGGCGACCATCCATGTTGGCACGCAAAGCGCTGAGCTCGTACTGAGTAACTGCGCCACCGCCTCGATGGTCTCGGCCGCTCTAGCTGCCGCCGCCGTAGCCGTACATGTCGGAGTGCCCCTCGATGCTGCCGCAGCCGCCCTGTCTAAGGAGCTAGCACCCGTGAATGGTCGCCTCCGACCTCTCGCCGGCATTAAGGGTTCGTTGGTTCTTGATGACAGCTACAACGCCGCACCGGCCTCTGTTATCGCCGGACTCGAGGCCTTGCAGCAGTTCACTCCTGGCGAAGAATACGATCGTC
>JBBUCB010000057.1:0-9341 GCA_038058005.1 Patescibacteria group bacterium
ATATGAAGGATGTTCGTGGGCTGGATACCGGTTAAAACTCTCATAACCAATCAATAAATTAACTCAATCAGGACGGATGGAGACGGATGAGGACGGATGTATCGGCCGCTGTTTGCGATCGGCCGTGTGTAGAAAACGTTCGTAGTATAGAGGCTGAATGCCGAAATTCATGAGGTAACCAACTTCGTATTTCGACGTTCTGAGGTAACTTTTTAGCTGTTCCTGAAAGCGCTTTACGTTCATGGAAGTAGCTTTGATTTCCAGAATGATTTTATCACCAATGATGAAATCTGGGATATACCAGCCCAGGATCTCGTTTGTATCCCAGGATCGGACTTCGAGCTTGGGCTGGGCTATGAACACGAGACCTTCTTTCGTGAAGGCTTCCTTGAGAGCTCGTTGGTAGATTAATTCTTGGTGCCCATAGCCGTATCTGTTTTGTACGAGCATGGCAAGTCCGACGATCGTATAGCTTAAATCATCCAAATACACATACTCACAGTATAGCAAAAAGCCCCTTGCGAGGCTTTTTGCATCCGTCCATATCCGTCTCCATCCGTCCTAATTATTTTTTTAATGTAATTAGTGTTGGTGAGCTGTAATGGTTATACTTCAATGAGCACCGGTAGAATCATGGGGCGACGTTCGGTTTTCTGGAAGAGATACTTACCAAGCTCGTCGCGGATGGTGTTTTTGATGTGATCAGGATCAATCGGGGAGGCAGTCTGCGTCTTCTTGAGCACCGCTTCAAGATGGAGACGGGTAGCCTGGATGAATTCCTTGTTGTCCTTCATCTGCACGAAACCGCGGCTGACAATGTCAGGAGCTGAGACGAGTGTACCTTCCTTTTTGTTGAATTGAGCGATCACAACCACCATGCCATCTTCGGCGAGGGCTTGGCGATCGCGGAGCACAACCTGGGACACGTCACCGACACCGAGACCGTCAACGAAGACGTAATCAGTTGGGACTTTATCCGTAGTCATTTTAGCCATGGATTCACCCTTGGCATCTTTCCACATTTCAATGATCTGGCCGTTGTCGGCTACGAACACGTTCTGTTCTGGTACGTTCATGGAGTAGGCAACTTCGGCATTCTCGCGGAGCAAGAAATGGTTACCTTCAATGGGCATGTAGTACTTCGGCTTGAACAGGGATAACATCAGTTTGATGTCTTCCTTCATGGCGTGACCACCGGCGTGGACGTCCATGATGTCCTTGTGAATAACGCGGGCACGCTTGCGGTACAAGGTGTCCTTAAGACGCTGGACCGTAGCTTCATTGCCCGGAATAACCGAGCTTGAGAAGATGATGGTGTCAGTTGGATCGACCTTGATGAAGCGATGTTCATCGTTGGCGATACGGGCCATAGCAGCACGTTTTTCGCCTTGAGCTCCAGTACAGATGATGGTGATTTTTTCCGGGGGATGCTCGTTGGCTTCCTCGATCGGAATAATCGATTTTTGATTCACCTTAATGTAGCCAAGCTCTTTAGCAATTTCGACGTTGGTCTTCATGGAGTAGCCGTCGAGAGCGATTTTGCGACCGCAGGCTTCTGAGATTTCCATGATCTGCTTCACGCGGGACAAGAGGGAAGCAAAGGTACCGATAATGACACGGCCCGGTGCTTTCTCAATGATGCCCTGAAGCTCAATACCAATGCCGCGCTCAGACTTTTGATGGCCTTCGCGGTCGGCGTTGGTGGAATCTCCCATGAGGAGGGATACGCCAGCCATACCTACGCGAGCAATCTTGTGGAAGTCGGCTGGTACGGTGCCGACTGGGTGGTAGTCAAACTTCCAGTCACCGGTATGACAAATGGTTCCAGCTGGGGTTTCGATAACGATACCGGCCGAGTCTGGAATGTTGTGGTTGATGTGGAAGAAATGCACCTTGAAGACGCCCAGCTGGAGTTCGGTCTCGATGGTAATCGGTTTAACCGTTACCTTTGACTCTGGAAAGTCAGTCTGGCGCTTCTTGATGATGCCAGCGGCCACCGGCAGGGCGTAGACAGTGGGGTTACCAATGTTGGCCATGACGTGCGGAATGGCGCCGATGTGGTCGTAGTGACCGTGAGTGATGATGATGCCGCGAACATTCTGTTCCTTACCCTTGAGGTAGGTCATGTTCGGGATGATGTAGTCAACTCCTGGCATGTCCTCGTCCGGGAATTGTAGTCCCATGTCCACAAAAATGATGTCATTCTTGTATTCAATGAGGGTGCAGTTACGCCCGACTTCTTCAAGTCCACCAAGCACGATGACACGTACAACTTCGCCGGTTGGGCTAGCGTAGGTGGTGGTTTTAACTGCTTCGCCCATAGGGGCGGTGCCGCCTGGGCGCTGTTGTGGTCGGAAAGGACCACGAGGCGGACGGCGGTTAGTGTTGCCGCGATCGCCGCGAGCTGCGTTAGGTTTAAAGTTACCCATAATTTTTCTGTCGAGTGCTGTAAAGAGACACGTGTCTACTTTAACAAAATATAATACTTAAGTGACTGACAGTCGTTTGGCGTCGAAATTTATTCAACGACATGCGACTAGCGCGTCTGAGTGGTTTTGCCGTCTGCGCGAGCCAATGGCGGCGCAGCCGCCAAGGCGACCGGCAGATAGACGACAGCGAGGACGACCGTAAGGGAGTCCGAGCGAAAGTCTATCTGGTAAGGGAGCTCTGGTGCGGACGGAGGGACTCGAACCCTCAAGCCTGTAAGGGCATAGGCTTCTGAGACCTACGCGTATACCAATTCCGCCACGTCCGCAAAACCACTTAAAATTTCCAGTTACTTGTTGCGGGATACGATCGAAAATCTTCCCCACGTTATGTATCTGAAACTTTCAAAAAGTTTTACTGCTGTTTATTTATCCGAGCTTGATTTGAGCAAAAAGTCTTGGCAGCATCGTGTGCCATCAAGGGCACTAAAGGAAGGAATAAAGTTACCACACAGGAGGGTTTTCGTCAATATCTAGGGCTGTTTTCCGAATACAGCCTTGGTTTTAAGGTACCACTCATGGATATCGGCAAAACGGTCAGCCGGGCTGACAATGGCGGGGATATCGACATCTTGAATGGTGCTAGGAACTGCGTACGGATACGTGGGTTGATACAGGAAGACGGCCGGGGTAGTTTCGACGACCGCGGTAGAGAACTTGATAAAAGCTTCGTTGCGAGCGTTCTGGTCAGCGGTGGTACGGATAACGCCGATAGCGTCATCTACGTTTTTGTTAATGAGCTGGGAGATGTTAAGTCCGGGGTAGGGCACCTGGGAAGAATGCCAGAAAGGGTAGGGGTCTGGGAAGACACCGTACAGTTCACCGGAGACGAGCACATCGAAAGATCGTCCTTTGAGGACATCATTTTGCAGGGAGATGGCGCTAACTGGAATAATATTCACTGCGATACCTACCATTTCCCATTGGCGGCGTAATTCTTCGGCGACGGCGCGTAGTTCCGGAGTGTCGAGAACGGTGATGGGGACATTCAGGGTCTTATCAGATTTTGTGCGTACGCTGCCGCCCTCTGGCATGGTCCAGCCGGCGGTCTCAAGCAGGGCAGCGGCGGCGGCCAAGTCTGCTCCGGGCACAGGTGTTTGGCTATCGTAGGCCGGAACTCCGAATACGAGTGGGCTCGTGATGGCAGTAGCTTTACCGGCCTGAACGGTATCAATCAGCGTTTGGCGATCCGTGGCTAGTTGCAGAGCCTGACGTACCTTGAGGTCTGCCACGGCACCCGAGGACTTGAGGTTAAACAGAGCGGCGACGTATTCACGGGTACTAGGGCGGACAACATTTAATGACCGATCGTCCGAGAATTTAGCCACCTCTTCGTAGGGAATAGTCGCAGCTCCTTCGATATTGTGGTTGCGCAAGGCCTGGGTGAGCTCAACCGTGTCGATAAAGAACTTAAACGTCAAACGATTAATGTAAGGGGCTCCGCGATAGTAATCAGGGTTGCGGGTGAAGTCGATGCTCCGAAGATTTCCTTTATTATCCTTAGTGAACTTTTCAAAAATGTAAGGCCCGCTACCGATCGGTTTGAGATTCAGCTGCGTCAGTTGAGCATTGGCGGCAGGAATATTTTGCCAAATATGAACCGGTAAGAGACCGATGGTCATGGTAGCCAAGAATGGAGCGAACGGTTCGGTTAATACGAACTTTACGGTTCGGGTATCGACGGCCTCAATACCAATGCCGGACAACGTGCTGTACAGCGGGCTGCGATATTCAGGATTTTGGATGGCGTGCATGGTAAAGACTACGTCTTCGCTTGTAATCGGCTCATTGTCATGCCAAACGAGTCCTTCACGAAGGACAAAGGTGTACTCTTTTTCATCTTCAGAAATTTGGTAGCTCTCAGCTAAGTCTGGAACGATACCCTCCTGGGGATCAAAACGCATGAGGCCGCCGTAAACAAGGTGGGAAAGTGAAGAATCGACATCGCTCGCGTTGGCGTAGAGGGGGTTAATGTAGTGCGGATAGCCGATGACGCCTTCGGTGTACTCTCCTCCGACAGCAGGAACCCGGTCAGCGTGTTTAGCCACGTACTGGTAACCCAAAGCTCCGAGGCCGATAACGACTAGCAGGAAGCCAATCAAACTGAGGCGGCGTTCGGATGGCGACAAGAAGCGCGGCAACTGCATCCATTGCTTAACGGTTGGTAAACGCTTTGTGGGCTTCACGGCCAGCACTTGACGCATGGCTAAATCACTGCCAACGGCGCGTTTAGCGCTGTCCTTGCCTCTACCGAAAGGCAGCCCGGAGAGCATCCGTCGCATTACGCCACGTAAAAAGTCTGAAAATCCGACTTTAGGTATAGAGGGCGAAGAAAAAGGCCGAACCCGAATTAGAAGTTGTAGAGAGCGTTGACGAGGGACACGCCAAAGAAAAGAATCGCCAGGGCGATGGTCAGCGCGTGCAGCTTTTTCTCTACTCCACGGCGGGTGCGGTAAACGTTGCCGTCGCCACCAAAGGCCAGGCCAACTCCACTGCCGCGAGCCTGCAAGAGGATGGCGGTAGCTAAGAGAACAGCGAGGACAACTTGGACAATGTTGAGAATCATATCGCTAGTTATCATAGCAGAACCTCTAAATTCCGTAAAGGCGTGTGCTATCCTATGGATAAGTATTATGTCTGAGCAATTTGAGCCAGTCGCGACCCCTCCCGTCCAGCCCGTCGGCCGTACTAGCCGACGTTTAGGCACCTTTTTCTTTGTTCTAGCGCTTCTGCTCATGATGTTTTTCGGCTATAAGGTCTTTACCTACTACCGTCAACTTCAGTTAGGGACTTTGGATGTGAGTAGTTTGTCGTTTCAGACTACGGCAGCCACACAAAACCGTTTGGTCGCTATCGCTCAAGCAGCACCGGGTAGTGGGGAGCTGGCTACGACTGACGACCCATCGGTCGGGCCAGCCGACGCCAAACTCACGATTGTTCAATTTGCCGACTTTGGTTGTCCGTTCTCCGAACAGGAGAGTTACGCGGTCACGGCGATTGCTCGGCAGTACCCCGACGACGTGCGGATTATTTATCGAGACTTTCCTTTGGTCGATATTCATCCGGGAGCTGATTTAGCTGCCCAGGCTGGCGGCTGCGCCCATGAACAAGGGAAATTCTGGGAGTATCACGATGTGCTCTTCCGAAATTCGGGTACGTTTACCGAAGATTCTTTGATAGATTACGCCGGGCAGATTGATCTCGACATGAATAAGTTCCGTGTTTGTCTGCAAACCGGCAAGTACGAAGAGGAGGTCGCTCAAGATTTGGCTGATGGAGTAGCGGCCGGGGTGGCAGGTACACCAACCTTCTTCATGAATGGTGAAAAGATCGACGGAGCTATTCCGTTCTCAGCCTTTAAAGACATTGTGAACGCCTTCCTTGAATAAAGAAGAATAATCAAAAAATGCCCTGGTGGGCATTTTTTGATTGGCTTATTCGGCAGTCTTTTTGCTTACCTTTGCGAGACCAATGACCTCACGCAGGCGGCGACCAAAGCCCTTCATGAAGGACAGACGGGCGCGGCGCGTCTTGTAAGCCTTGACCAGTTCAATTTTTGAGAGGTTTGGGGAGCTGACCGGGAAGATTTTTTCAACACCGAAACCGTTGGTTTCTTTGCGAATAGTAAAGGACTTGGAAGTGCCCTTACCACGAACACCCAGTACCAGGCCTTCAAAAACCTGAACACGCTCACGGGCTTCGCCCTTAGCGTTTACATCTTGGATTTTTTCGTGCACTCGGAGGATCTGGCCAGCTTCGATTTGCTCGGCTTTGAGGACTTCCAAGGCTTGAACAGCGTTATTCATAGGAAAAAGTATGGCGGGAGTATAGCCGAAGGGCTCGGGGAGGTCAAGCCTGGACGAACTCCAGGATCTTCTTAAGGACCTCGTCGGTGTTTAGGTGGGTAGTATCGATTACTAGGTCGTAATTATCCAGGTCTAAGTAACTGGCGCCGTACCACTTCTGGTAGCGGGCATCGTTATGGGCGGCCCGGGCGGCGAGGACTTGCTTCGTGTCTTCGACGCTGGCGTATTCGGGCTCGTCGGTACGGGTTGGATTACCCTTACGATCCGCAAAGATACGGGCAGCGGCTACGTCCGGGTCGACAGTCAGAAAAATCTTTTTACTTTGGGGGATGAAATACCAGCTCATCCAACCATCAATCACAAAGTTATCCTGGGTTTCTCCTAAGGTTTTTTGGAACTCATCGACTTTACTGTCGGTGGTAGGATCGTTCAGACCGATGTCATTGAGTTGGTCGATGGTGATACCACGAAGTTTGGCCATCTCGCCCCGCATGTCGCCCATTGAATACGCCTTTAGCCCAAGCTCCTTCGCCAACAATTTCTTGATGGTCGACTTGCCGGCACCTGCTAGGCCTCCGAGGGTGATGATCATATGATTCGTGGGTTTCACTGAAGGCGACACGGCACAGCCGTGTCCTCATCGCAGAGGTTTAAGTTGCTCAAGCGTTTGTTCGAGCTCCTTAGGAAGCGGAGAAACAAAGGTTTGTCGTTCACCATCAGGAAGTGTAACTGTCAACGCCTTGGCATGCAAAAACAACCGTTCAGTTTTGAGTGGCTTCAAATCGCGGCGTAAGTAAAGTTTATCGCCCGCAACCGGGTGGCCAATAGCAAAAAAGTGAGCACGAATCTGGTGCGTGCGGCCGGTTTCGATGCGAACATCGAGCAGAGTCGAGGTTGTAAATCGCTTCACGACTTCGTAGTGCGTAATCGCTTCCTTACCTTCCTGCGAAAGTGGCCGTGCGGCCATGCGGGAACGAGAGGAGGAGCGGGCGATGGGGAAGTTGATAGTGTCATGCTGTTCTGCTACTTTGCCGAGAACGAGAACGACGTAGTGCTTTTCCGTGAGGCGTTGCTTGAACTGCTCCTTGAGGTGAGCATGGGCCTTATCATTGCGAGCCACGATTATGACTCCTGAAGCCTCACGGTCCAAGCGATGCACGATACCGGAACGATTGAGATCACCACCAACGCCCTTAATTTTTTTGTCGTACTTTAAGACGGCGTCCATCAGAGTTGGTTCTTTGCTTGCGAGAGTAGGGTGAACCAAGAGTCCGGCTGGTTTGTTCACGACTAAGACATCCTTATTCTCAAAGATGATTTCCAAAGTCGGGGCTTCACGCTTGCTGTTCTCATCGATAACTTCAGGACTTACTTCAATTTGGGCTCCGGTAGACAGCATGGCATGGGCTTTGAGAGCTTTGCCATTAACAAAAACTCGCCCTTCTTTAATGGCGTGTTGGGCCCGAGCTCGACTAACGCCTAGATGACGAGCTAGGACAGTATCGAGTCTTTCCGGGGCAGATTCATGAAGAATTTTGGTGTTCATGGCGACAGTATGGCGCATTTCTCGATTTTTTGCTAGTGTATAGGCAAAATGAGGAGTTTGATTGCGAGTTCGTGCTCATTTACAGGAAAACTGATTAAGTTTGTTGGCTACTAGGAGCTGGCTGAGTAAGGCCGAGGCGTAGGTTGATCCTACGGTGAGGCCGACGGAGGCCAGCGACAACGTAGCCGGCAAACTTGGATCGGTTTTCCTTACGGGTCCGTAGCTCAGATGGTTAGAGCGCCGAGCTTATACCTCGGTGGTCCTTGGTTCGATTCCAAGCGGACCCACCAAGTGTCGTATACTAAGCCTATGTTTTTCCTCCCAGTAATTTGTTTGGCCCTCGGCATAGGGTTCTTCATACAGGGTCGCCGTCATCACGAACCGCGCATGACCGCTTTTGGCGTGTGCTTAGTTTTTGCTGCGTTTGGAACGGGTTTGATCACTTTTTTCGCTTTGAATACTCTCGACTAAATGTATGGAAGGAAGCCCGATCATGATCACGTTGGCCCTGACCTTGATGTGGTTCGTCTTATATTGGCTAGTTGCGGGTGTGCTCTTTGCCATCATCGGTCTCGTGCGGTTTATGCGCATCAACACGGCTCGCTTTAGCTGCTTATTTACTTTGATGTCGTTCGCTACGGCCTACGCCGCTGCCTGGACGGGATATGTAGCGGCAGCTCGAACTAACGGCCGTTGTTTGGCTCAGATCGACGCCGCCTATGAAGTCATTCCCGGCCTATTCCGCTGTGCTACCACTATCATGGTTTCAAACGGCATTCTCTGGTTCATCGTGTTGTTAGCCGTCGGCATAGCTCTCATGTTCGTCTCCAGACTCCCAGAGCGCACTCGTGTCACTCCGAAGATCTAAACGTTGACACTTGGCGATTTTTTTCGTACACTGCTCACGCTTTTTACGCGCGCATAGCTCAGCCCCGACGCCCCGACTCTACCTGAGTACGTCGGGGGTCGGGGTCCCGACCTCCTCGACGTTACTAAAAGTCTGTCGGGGAGCGTCGGGATTGGTTATATCTTTACGCGGGCGGTTAGCTCAGTTGGTTAGAGCGTCACATTGACATTGTGAAGGTCACAAGTTCGAGTCTTGTACCGCCCACCAGAGAATCTCACGTGAGTGAGATTTTTTGTTACACTAAATTCACTATGGCATGGGTGTACATCCTGCAAGGCAAAACGAATGGTCGTTTTTATGTAGGTAGTACCTCGGACTTACAACGAAGGTTGGAGCAGCACGCTGCCGGACATACTCAAACTACAGATCGGATGGGACCGACTGATCTTGTTTTGTCGCAAAAATATCCTTCGCTTAAAGAAGCCAGAACGATAGAAAGAAAAATTAAAAAGCTGAAGCGCCGTGACTATATTGAAAGGATGGTTCGCGATGGCAAGATCAATATGCAGATCCCACCCCGACGCCCCGACTCTATTTAGCACGTCGGGGGAGCGTCGGACTTGTAAAGGTCCCAAGTTCGAATCTTGGCACGCGCA
>JBBUCB010000058.1:0-6217 GCA_038058005.1 Patescibacteria group bacterium
CTGAAAGAGGAAGAAGAACTGATCCTCGAGGAACTCGATGAACTGCTCGCGGAGTGACACGTGCCCGTTCACCCGCGCCCCCGTCCGCTGACGGGGGTTTTCGTTTAAATACAAAGACGAGCCATGGAGCTCGTCTTTTGTGACACTTACTTTTTCGCGTTGGCGATTCCCTCTTCGATCAAACGCTTAGCTTCAGCGGCATCTTTCCAGCCCTCGATAACCGTCTTTTTCTTTTCAAGGATTTTGTAACTCTCGAAGAAGAAAGAAATTTCGTCACGGATGTGTTGGGGAACATCTTCGAGATCGTTGACGTGTTTGAAGCGAGGATCGTCTTTAGCCACGGCCAGGATTTTCTCGTCCTGACCCTTATCGTCGCTCATGACGAGTACGCCGATTGGGCGAACGTCTACGGCTACGCCTGGGAACAAAGGATTGGTGACCATAACCAAGACGTCCAACGGATCGCCATCGCCGCCCAAAGTCTCGGGGAAGAAACCGTAGTCGCAAGGGTAGAACATCGGGCTAAAAAGCACGCGATCCAGCTTAACGATCCCCTGCTCTTTATCGAATTCGTACTTGTTTTGACTGCCGCGGGGCACTTCGATGATGGCCTGACAAACTTCTGGAGCCTTACTACCGATCGTAAGCATAGACATAGTGCTAGTGAAGGGCTGGGCTCGGCCCAGCCTGCTAAAGTGCTCTAAGGGTAAACGAAAACACAAGATCGATCAACACCGGCTGTAAATTTTGCTATACTGGGAGGGTATGAAACCACTGCTTACGCTGGCTTTGTTATCAGCGATTTTCCTGCCGCTACAAACAGCTCTGGCCTTTGATCCGAACTATATCCTTTCGGATGAGGAACTCCAGGATGGCAATGCCATGGATCTTAACCAAATTCAAGCCTTTTTGGAGCGTGGTTACTTGGCCGACCTCAAAACTGAGGACCACGACGGGCGTATGCGCTACGCCGCCGACATTATCTGGCGCGCCGCCCAACAACACAACATTAACCCAAAATTCTTGCTCGTTCTCCTGCAAAAAGAGCAGAGCCTGATTGAGGACGAGGATCCTACTCAGAAGCAACTCGACTGGGCAGCCGGTTACGGCATTTGCGACTACTGCAGTATGAGCGATCCAACTCTCGATCGTTGGAAAGGCTTCGGTAAACAAGTAAACTCAGCCTCGCTCCAATTTATCGAGGGCTATCTGGGTGACATTGAGCGGTACGGTAAGACGGCCGGTCGTTATGGCCCCGGCGTTACTGTTACTATCGACGGTGAGAGTGTTACGCCTATGAACGCCGCCACGGCCGCCATGTACGCCTACACCCCTCACCTGCCCGGCAACGAAAATTTCGTCACGATTTGGAATCGTTGGTTTGGCCGTGAGTATCCTTCAGGATCATTGCTCCAGGCTGTCGGAGAAGATGGCGTTTGGCTGATTGAGCGAGGTTATCGCCGCCCGATTACGAGTGCCAGCGCTCTGTCATCGCGTTTCAACTCCGACCTGATCATTCCCGTGTCGATGACCGTCCTTGAACAATTCCCGATTGGCACCCCGATCAGCTTCCCCAACTATTCTTTGTTACGCGACGAAACTGGCAAGATCTCGCTGCTCGTCGACGACTCGCTCAGGCACATCACCTCCATGGAGACCTTTCGCAAGATCGGCTTCTCAGAAGACGAACTCGTGAACATCACGAGCGAAGAGGCGGCCTCCTATGCGCCCGGTGAACCGATTACTCTGACGAGTCTCCACCCTCAAGGCTTGTTACTCCAGCTCAAAACTACTGGGGCCATATTTTATATCGTTGACGGTGCCCGTCACCCCATCTTCGATAAAGCCGTGCTCGATGCTCGTTTCCCCTACGCTGAGCTCACGCCCGCTATGCCAGCCGAAATTGAACAATACGCCGAAGGTGGCCCAGTCACCCTGCCCGATGGTTACCTGGTTCGCTCTGAGTCAGAACCTGCAGTCTTCGTTATCTCAGAAGGCGAACGTCGCCTGATCACGAGCGAATCCATGTTCCTCGGCTATGGCTACAAGTGGGAAAATGTCCACGTAATTTCGGACTTTACTCTTGGGTTGCACCCGCTTGGCGAAGCGCTGACTGACTCCGCCGAGTAATATGCTCGTTTTTGCCGGCTTCACACCAAGCTCGCCCCTCCTTTTGCCCTCGATCAACGAGGCCAAGATGAGCGAAGTCCAAGCTACCCGGACAGCTTTTGAAGAGCTGGCCGAGGAGCTTTACGCCGTACATCCGGACACGATCATTGTCTTCTCTGAGGCCAAGACCATGTACAGCGACGCTTTCTCTTTGAACGTTGCCGATCCCTACACGGCCGATCTTGAAGAGTTCGGACAGCTTGGGTATCTCAAAAAATATCATCCCGATTTTTCATTCATCGACCGCCTGCAGCGCTACCTCCGCAAGACCGAACTGCCCGTTTCACTTTCCACCGACAGTAAGCTAAGCGCCGCGACGGTGGTGCCACTCGACATCTTGACTGGTCACTTACCGCATGTCCGAATTGTGCCCGTGGCTCCATGCGACCTCGATGCTAAAACGCATTTTAACGTTGGGTTGGCTTTCAAGCATCTCATCCTCGAGAGTGACAAACGTATTGCCGTAATTGCCGCCGGTGACATGTCACACGCACTTTCGAAAACTGCACCGGCCGGTCTGCATAAAGACGGTAAAATCTTCGATGAGGGTGTTTTAACAATGTTGCACGAGCACAACGCCTCCGGACTACTCCAGATGCCCGAAAGCGTCATCAAAAACGCTCACGACACCTCCTACCGCCAGCTTTGCATGCTCATTGGCGTACTTGATGGCATGTATACCACCCCAACCGTGCTGTCCTACGAAGCTCCTTTCGGGGTTGGCTATTGCGTCGCGAATTTCGTACTATAGGGCCACATGATCGCCGAGATATACCCGATCTTAAAACTTCCCCGGAAGTGCTCGTATTTTGATTACGAGATTCCGGTGAATTTGAAATTGGCCCCCGGCGACCTCGTTCGCATTCCGTTTAAGGGTCGTGAGACTTTGGGCATTGTGCGCACGATTAAAAGTTCATCCGAGGCCAAGCTTTTAATCGCTGTAAACTCGCTCTCTAAAGCAAGCTATCTCACCCGTCACGATCTTGAGCGCTACGAACAGATCGCCAGCTACCTCGTCCAGTCGGTAAGTAGTCTCATTAGCACTATTTTACCAACAACCTTTTTTGACGGTCCGGCACCGCTTGTGCAGGCCACGGGAGCATCACATGTTGGTGTTTTGGATATTCCGATACTCGAGCAGTGTCTGAGCGAAATCGCTTTGAATAAATGCGTAGCCATGTCTGGTGACAAAGATATTGGTTTTGCTTTGGCGCATGTCTTGCGACGCAAGCGACCGGGACAGATGCTGATCCTGTTGCCACGAGAACGTGACGCCGAGCTTTTGGCTCGTTACGTCAAGCTTGGTGAGTCCACGAGCTTGCTCCACGGTAAAACCTCACCCAAAGATCGCTCCAGAATCATCGAGGCTTGGCGAACGGGCAAGATTAACACCTTGATCGGCACTCGGAACGCGAGCCTACTGCCAGCCAAGTCGCTCACGACCATACTCGTACTCGAAAGTGGCAACGAAGAGTACGTTAACGAGCGGCGTAATCCGCGCTTCGATGCTCGCGAGGCTGCCAAGCTCCTGGCCCGTAATCACGGGGCTAACGTAGTCTTTTTTGACTCACTGCCCAGACTCGAAGAGCTCAGTACTTCCCCACTCGTCGCCACTACGGAACGACCCGATGATTCAGTCGTGATTAATCTCGGTTCATCGGACGAGCTCACAAATGAGGCTCTGCTCTCAGATAGTGTCATTTTTAGCATAGAAAGCGCTTTACAAAGCCATAAAAAGGTGCTACTCTTCCTCAACCGAAAAGGGGTCGCTAAGCGCCTCCAGTGCGGTAAATGCGGCCACGTCCCGCTGTGCGGTACCTGCGGCCACGTTCCCATGGTCAGACACGATGACCTGGTGTGTGCTAACTGCCAAACAGAGATGTGGATTCCGGCCCAATGTCCGTCCTGCGGAAAACCCAAGTTGGCACTGCGCGGCATTGGCGGTACGAAGATGGCAACAACTCTGCAGAAACTTTTCCCAACTGCCGCTATCGGCCAAATTGAAAAAGGCAACGTCCAAAATCCGAAAGCAGACCTCGTTGTGGCGACCGAATATTTTTTCTCAAGCTACCTTGAACCCTTTTCTTCGAAACGATTCGGCCTGGTCGTCGATCTGGCTGCTGACATCAGTCTGCATGCCAGTGACTTCAGAGGTGCAGAAGAAACTGCCCGAAAGCTCCACCGTCTGGTAAACTTTGCAGAGCGGCAAGGAGCTCAAGTACTAATACAGACGTGGTTGCCCGAAGTGGTACGACCCATGCTCGACTTACCGGCCTTCGTAGCCGCCGAGCTCGAGACGCGGAAGCGCTATCAGTTGCCGCCATACGCGGCTCGCTTCATCCTGCACGAAGCTAAGTTTGAAGAGCTTGGAGCGGAGCTCAAAGAGCACGCACTCGAACGAAACGACACGATCGAGCTCTCGTCGTACGGACGGGTCGCCGACCCGTCCGTACGCCTGCTTCCAGACGCTATCAAGATCCAATACGACGGACCCTATGCCCAAAGCTCAAGCCCTGAAAGTGCTCCATAGCCCCGACAAAGAACTGCGCGTGGTCTCAAAACCCGTGGCAGTTGATCGGGCTGCCTCGCCAGACATGAAGGCCTTGATTGAGGATCTTAAAATCACCATGAAGAAGGAAAATGGCATTGGCATCGCCGCTCCTCAGGTTGGCGTTCACGAACGCGTCATTATCGTTGACATGAACAACAAACCAACGGCTTTTATCAATCCTGAGATTAGTGAGAAGTCATTTAAGCTCGTCGATAGTGAAGAAGGCTGTTTGTCCGTACCTGGTCAGTGGGGCCTGGTAAAGCGACATCGCAGCGTCACGGTGAAGGCTCTTGATACTCATGGGAACCCCGTTTCATTCAAGGTCACTGGCTTGATCGCCATCATTTTTCAGCATGAAGTTTATCACCTTGACGGGGTTTTGTTTATCGATCGGGCCTAGGCACTGACCGATGTTGGCGATTCCCGTATTTAGCTTAATTACCCACCCTAATCCTTCGCCTGCGCTCAGGACAGGCTTCGGAAGGGTTTGGTCCCCAGGGTGGCTCAAATTACGAACCATCCTGAGCGAAGGCGAAGGATTAGGTCCTGGATTGGATTATGAAAATTGCTTTCTTCGGTACACCCGCATTTGCTTCAGAGTTTTTAAAAGGCTTGATCGCCGAGACTGCTTTTGAGGTCGTAACAGTTGTTACACAACCCGATGAACCTGTCGGTCGCAAAAAGATTTTAACCGCACCACCGGTCAAAACGATCGCGCTTGAGTCCGACATCCCCGTTTTTCAACCCACCAAACTCAAAGAAGAAACTTTTCAGCAAAATCTCAAAGCTACTGGAGCTGAGCTCGGGGTAGTCGTCGCCTATGGGCGCATCCTGCCAGAAGGGATCCTATCGATGTTTCCGCTCGGTTGCGTGAACGTTCACCCTTCTTTGTTACCTAAATACCGCGGTCCATCGCCGATCATCGCAGCGATCGCTGGTGGTGACCAAGAGACAGCGGTGACAGTTATGAAGCTCGTCCAGGAGATGGATGCGGGTCCAATTTTGGCCCAAACGAGCTTACCTGTAGCTGTCGATGAAACCGCAGAGTCGTTAACCGATAAAGTTGTCGAGATCGGCGTTCCGTTGCTTATTGAGACTTTAAAAGGTTTTGCAGCTGGAACAATCACTCCGACAGAGCAAGATCACAGCCAAGCCACCTTCTGTAAGCTTTTAACGCGCGAGGACGGGGTTATTGATTGGTCACAGCCTGCTGAGGTCATTGAACGCAAGGTACGGGCCTATAATCCCTGGCCCGGTACCTCAAGTCATGACATAAAAATCTATTCTGTCCGCTTGACCGAGACACTTCTGCCGTCTGGTAAAATGAACAATGAAGCCGAACATTTGCTCATCGGCACGAGCACGACCGCGCTCGAGATCCTTGAGCTACAACCTGCCGGAGGTAAGCGTATGACCGCAGCTGATTATCTTCGTGGTCATAGGTTATGAACAAAATCACCACGCTTGTTTTTGTCCGTCGTGGTGATGAGATCTTGC
>JBBUCB010000059.1:0-4953 GCA_038058005.1 Patescibacteria group bacterium
GCCGCATGATCGTTATTGCTCACGACATCCGTAGTCTCCACAACATCGGGTCGATTTTTCGAAACGCTGCCGCTTTTGGCATCGAGAAGTTGTATCTGACCGGCTTTACGGCCACTCCCCCAAGAAAGGAGATCGCCAAGGTCGCCTTGGGTGCCGAGGATCTTGTGCCCTGGGAAGCTGGTATCATTGAGCAGGTTATTACGAGCCTCAAGGCTGACGGCTACAAGGTATACGGTCTCGAAACCGGCAGCGATGCTCTCGATATCGCTTCAGTCGATGCGAGTAAGCTCGCTCTTGTGCTTGGCAATGAGGTCGCCGGCATCGACCAGGCAACCCTCGAGCTCCTCGACGGCAAGCTGGTGATCCCCATGGACAAGAAACGCTCGCTCAATGTCTCGGTAGCAAGTGGAGTAGCGATGTACATCCTGACTAGATAAATATTGGTGCCCGTAGCTTAGCTGGATAAAGCGCTTCCCTCCGAAGGAAGAGATCGCACGTTCGAATCGCGCCGGGCACACCACTATGTCAAAAACTCTAACTGTTTCCATTGTCATCCCCGCCAAAAACGAAGAGCGCTATTTGCCGATCTTGCTTTACGGTCTGTCGAAACAGACGCATAAACCCGAGCAAATTATTTTGGCTGATGCTGATTCGACTGACAAGACTCGCGAAATTGCTTTGAAGCACGGCTGCATAATTGTTCAAGGCGGAATGCCGGGCCCAGGTCGCAATGCCGGTGCCCAGGTCGCGACTGGTGATATTTTACTGTTCCTTGATGCGGATGTGCAGATCGACGATCCCAAGTTCATTGAACACGCGCTTGAGGAGATCGAGGAAAAGCAGCTCGATATTGCCACTCCCGACATTCATCTCGTGAAAGGTACTTGGGCAGATAAACTAGGGCACGGTTTCTATAATCTTTATGTCAGAGCTTGGGGTACCTGGCGTCCACATGCTCCTGGATTTTGTATTTTTATTCGACGCTCACTTTTTGAGAAAATTAAGGGTTTCGATGCCTCGATCTTGCTGTGCGAAGATCACGAGCTGGCGCAACGAGCCGGCAAGCAAGGCAAGTTTGGTTTTTTGAACAGCATTAGCATCGGCGTGACCGATCGTCGTTTGCGCCGTGATGGGGGACTTGTGGTGGCTGCCAAGTATGTTTTCGCCGAGCTCCATACCCTGACCCTCGGTCCAATTCGCCATAACCTGTTCCATTACGATTTTGGGTACGATGAGGATAAACGGGCGTAACCGACCAAACATTTTATACCAATCCATAAGGACGGATGGATACGGATGAGAACGGATACAGGATGGCTCCGTCAAGCTTTCTGAACCTATATTGTATCCGTTCTCATCCGTCTAATATCCGTCCTAATATTTTTAAAGAGTATTAGTATTGGTGACAGTAATGGTAAGGGTGCCAGCATTGGTTACTGTGCGAGCTTTAGCAGGGGCATGCTACAATAGCGCCTGTATGGCTCGGCCCATCCCTGTTGAGATTATTCCCTCGCATATTCACCTATCCGAGGCCGATCACTCGCTACTTTTTGGTACTGGCCATGCGGGCACGATTGCGGTTGCGGTCTCTCAACACGGCCAGTACGCCTACGCGGAAAGTGTCGAGGTTTTTGGGCGTTTAAAACGTGGTCTTGAACTTCGTGTCCTCGGGCCTCATCGTCGGAGTACGCAAGTTGAGCTCACTCCTACCGAAGCCGCTCTGCTCGGCATTTCAGCTCCGTTTGCCCGTTCCGGCGATCTTTCTCAAGCGGGCAATTGCAAGCTGAAGGGTCCTGGCGGGGAAGTGGCGGCTAAAGCGGTGGTGATTGTGCCTAAGCCGCATCTGCACGTTTCAGATGCCGAGGCCAAGAATTTACGCCTTGAGAATGGGGACGAGGTTGCTCTCGACATCCTTGGCGATACTCAGCGAACGCTAGAGGGTGTAATTGTCCGCGTTCACCCAACTTATCGACTACGCCTGCACGTCCATCCTGATCTCGCTCGTCAGTACTGGCTGACTGGCGTGCTCCATGCCAGACTTCGTGAATTGAATGCTTAATATGCGCCATGTTTTTGCTAGCGGTTTCATCTTGCTTCTCGGCCTATCGTTTTTGTCGCCGTCGATTGCTCGAGCCGAATATGTCGACCTCTCCATTTCTGCTAGCTCAGTCCGCTTTTCTGAGGATACCCTCTATGCCAATGAGACCGTGCGCATTTACGCTACTATCCGGAACAATGGCGACATTGATTCAATTGCTCAGGTTTTTTTCTACAAAAGTGACTACTTGATTGGAAAGTCTCAGCCAGTTTCGGTGATTGCCAATGGCGGTGCTGACGACGTTTTTGTTGACTATAAGCTTCCAGAGGGGTCGTTCAACATTCGAGCGGTGATTCAGGGAGCCGATCCCGCTGACAGCAACTCCGCCAACGATGTGGCCACGACTCCGTTATTCAAGACTATTTCTGACGAGGATCGTGATGGGGTTTTGAACGCTGATGACAATTGTCCTGACCAGGCCAACGAAGATCAGGTTGATTTTGATCGTGATTCAAAAGGAGATGTCTGCGATTACGATATCGACAATGATGGTGTCGGGAATAGTGATGACGATTTTCCGAGTGACGCCAGTAAATCAAAAACCGTTGCCCCGCCTCCAGCCGTTATAGAGCCGCCGAAACCTGAACCAAAAGTTGAACCAGTTATTGTGACCCCAGTTGTCGTCGCTCCCGCCTCGGCCGAGCCGCAACCAGAGCCTGATGTTCAGGGCGTACAGGATGAGCAGGTGGTCAACCCTGAACCCATCGAAGTAGCCCTTGATTTGTCCGGCCTTGGTTATGGCGGTCCTGTCAGCTCACCAGCCGCACGTTTCACTTACCGACAAATTAGTTGGCGTACCTATGAATTCGTGGCTGCGCCACCATTAGGCGGAGGTAACTACACTTTTGCTTGGGATTTTGGCGACGGAGCCACCTCGGTACAACCGACCATCACTCACTCTTTTCCGTCCTCGGGCTTGTATGAAGTCACGTTAGCAACGGTTGATGTAGCTGGCACGGTCACAGGCGACAGCGAACAGTTGTCAGTGTCTTTCTTTCACTTTGCTAATCCGCTCCTGCTAGCTACCTTAGCGGTTCTCATCTTTATCCTCGTCGGTTTGGTCGGTCTTATAGTGCGCCTACGAAGAGGTGAGGCGGTATGATCAAACGACTTTTTTCAACGGCCAGCACCTCGGTAGTGAGTGCGGCCGTCATTGTGGCCGGTTTTTCTTTACTCTCACGAGTAGTCGGTTTTGTTCGTGATCGTATTTTGGCGGGTATTTTTGGTGCCGGAGACGAACTTGATATTTACTACGCCGCTTTTCGTGTTCCCGATTTTATTTTTCAGTTGATCGTCATCGGCGCCTTATCAGCCTGCTTCATTCCGGTCTTTACCAAATATTTCGGGAAAGATGACGCCAAAGCTTGGCGCTACACCAGTAATATCGTTAACCTACTCCTGCTGGTCTTTATTGGCATTGCTGCTGTCGGGATAGTTTTAGCTCCAATGTATACGCCCTGGGTGACACACGGCTTCTCGGCGGCCAAACAAGCTCAGGTAGCGATAGCCACGCAGATTCTGTTTCTTGGGCAAGCCTTCTTTGCGGTTTCGATGGTTTTTGGTTCGGTCTTGCAGGGCGCTAAACGTTTTATCTTATATTCGTTCGCGCCAATCGTGAATAATCTCGGCATTTTATTTGGTGCCATCTTTCTTGTGCCCATGATGGGGCTGATGGGTTTGGCCTGGGGCGCCGTACTTGGAGCTCTGCTTCACGCCCTTATTCAAACCGTTGGTGTGTATGCCTTGGGGTATCGATATTCCTTAACCCTCGACCTTTGGGATAAAGATGTTCGGCAAACTATTAAACAAACCGGTCCGCGTGTCATGGGCATTGCCGTCGGCCAGATGAATTTTTTGTTGATGACTGCCATTGCCACGGGTCTAACCGCAGGCTCGGTGACGGTTTTACAGTTTGCGTATAACCTTAATTTTTTCCCGATTGGTATTATTGGTGTCTCATATGCCATTGCCGCCTTTCCTACCTTCTGTGAGTTCGTGAAAGGTGACGAGGCCACCAAATTGCGTGAGGCTTTTTCTGCCACGGTTCGCCAGGTCATGTTTTTCATTATTCCGGCCACCATCATTTCGCTCTTGTTGCGAGCGCAAATTGTTCGTCTAGTTTTCGGTGCTGGCGACTTTGACTGGACGGCCACGATTGCTACGGCTGATACTCTGGCAATGTTCGCGCTCAGCTTCTTTGCTCAATGCTTAGTCTTTGTCATCATTCGTGTCTTCTTTGCCTATGAAGACAGCTGGACGCCGTTTGCCGCCGGTGTGATCGCGGCCATCCTGAACGGTGTGGGAGGTTTTGTGCTGGCGCCCCTCTATGGTGTGCCTGGCCTGGCTTGGGCCTTTTCCCTGGCCTCGATGGTACAGTTGGCCATGCTGTGGGTGTTCTTGAAGGGTAAGCTTGGCTCACTTGATGAGAAAGTGATTCTCAAATCAACGGCTATTTTGAGCTTAGCAGGCTTGGCTGCCGCCGCTGTTACCCAGTCCGTGAAATACACCGTGGTTGAGTACGTGCAATTGGACACCTTCATGAACGTGTTGTTGCAGACGGCAGCGGCTGGCGGAGCTGGATTATTTATGTACTTTGCCACGGCTTTTATTCTGCGCAGTCCTGAAATGATGGCCTTTGCCGGCGGCCTGCGGGCTCGCTTCTTCCGCACCGCCAAGCCTACCGAAACCGTACAACAGGAGCTGGTCTAAAAGTCCTTGCGGCCTAAACTGAGTGTGCTACGCTAGCGATATATGTTGGATACTGATCCAGATCTCATTAACGACGACGTCGATCCTGACGAGCTCGGTCCCGAGCTCGAGGATTTGGAGAAGCTCGAAGAGGGCGATGACGACGA
>JBBUCB010000060.1:0-6618 GCA_038058005.1 Patescibacteria group bacterium
GCTGTTCCAAATAGCCGTTTTACGGTAGTCTCCTGTCATGGAAGCTAAAGACGAGATTAAATTGAAACTCGACGTCGCTGAGGTTATTGGCGAATACGTCCCGTTAAAGCCGGCGGGGAGTGGGTCTATGAAAGGCGTTTGTCCTTTTCATGCTGAACGCACTCCGTCTTTTCACGTTTCTCGGGAACGGCAAATTTGGAAATGTTTTGGTTGCGATAAGGGGGGAGATATTTTTTCTTTTGTGATGGAGATGGAGGGCATGACGTTTCCAGAGGCTCTACGACATTTGGCTGACAAGGCTGGGATCGAGATCCCTGAGTATCGACCAACGAAGGATGCGGATAAGCGTGACGTGTTGCGATCGATTCATGAGGTCGCCGCTGAATACTACGCGACAAGCTTACGTGAGTACCCGAACGGTAAAGCAATTCGTGATTACGTGGCTTCGCGGAACATTGACGCCGTGCTCATCGATAAATTCCAGCTCGGCGCCTCGCCCGACGATTGGGACGTGCTTTCGAATTTGCTTATCAAGAAGGGTTTTTCAGAACAAGCGATTCTCGATAGTGGCCTTGGCATGAAGCGTAAGTCTGGAAGTGGACTGGTCGATCGTTTCCGTAATCGTTTGATGATTCCGCTTTGCGACGCCTCGGGTATCGTGCTCGGTTTTACGGCTCGCGTGTTGCCGGGGGCACCCTCGGATCAAGCGAAGTACATGAACTCGCCCGAGACGCCGCTCTATCACAAGGGAGCGATGCTCTACGGCTTACATTTGGCTAAGACGGCGATCAGAAAAGCGGGGGAGGTGATCATCGTCGAAGGCAACCTCGACGTTATCGCTTCACATAAGGCTGGTGTCGAGAACGTGGTGGGAAGCTCGGGTACGGCGCTGACTGAGATGCAATTGCGCACACTCGCTCGCTACACGAAGCGTTTGGTTTTCTGTTTGGACGATGACGCTGCAGGTTTCGCAGCTGCGAAACGCGTTGTTGACCTCGCGATTAAGCTGAAGGCAGCAGACCCAGCTCTGCAGTTCGACGTCCGTTGTTTGGTCGTCCCAGCCGGTGTCGGTAAAGATCCTGATGAGATTGTGCAACGTGATCCAGCCGAGTGGGTAAAGATCGCCGGTGACTCTCAAGAGGTGATCGAGTACTACTTTCAAAAAGTAATCCGCATGTTCGAAGAGCAGGGAGGTGCTACGAGTGTCGAAGCTCGTCGGCGTTTGATTGATGACCTCTTGCCGCACATCGCTCAGGTTAATCGACCAGATGAGCGGCATCTGTACTTGATGCGCATGGCTGACGCTACTCACGTGGGTACCGACGTCCTCCAGGCGATGGTGGAAGAGCTCAGAGGCAAACGGTCAAAAGCCGCAACCCCCTTAACCCCCTCAACCCCACCTGCCAAATCGGTAACCCCCTCTTCTCCCGAGACCCAGGCCGCGGCCTTGCTGTTTGGGGCTGCCTTGCGTTATGAAACCTATGCCGAGGCTATTTTGGCCAATGTTCCCCAAGAATTGTTACAAGAGCCTTGGAAGTCGCTTTACACTGCTTTAGAAGTCGTTTACACTAGCCAACAAACTCAACCAACCGCACCCCCACAAACCCTTTTTTCGCGACTACGGGCATATCTCGAGGGGCAGCAACAGGTCCAGGCTATTCATACGCTTGATGCCATTGCTCTCCGTATTGATGAGATCTTTGCCGGTCTGACGCCTATCCGGGTGCGCGCTGAGGTTGAAAATCATTTAGCGCTGTTTGCCTCGGCGCAACTCATGAAGAGGCGTAAAGAATTAGAGTCGGCTATTCGCCACGCAGAAATTGCGGGGGATTCAGCACGTCTGACGGAACTTTTAGCCGAGTACTCTAAGCTTATTTCAAAGTGAAGGTTTTCTATGTCACGATCAAAAGGGAAGATCGCCAAAAAGCCTTTTAAGAAAATGAAGGCTTTATCAAAGAAACCGGTAGCTAAAGTTGTTTTAAAGAAAATAGTTCCGAAGAAACCTTCGGCTAAGCTTACTGTTGATAAAAAGAGCGCGCCGCCCTCCGAGGAAACCTTGAACCGCATGATCGAGCGCGGTATGTCACGCGGTTTCGTGACGGAGAATGAAGTCATTTTTGCTTTCGGTTTCGTCGAAGATCATATCGAGATGTTCGAAGAGTTTTTGAACAGACTTGAGCGTAAGGGGTTGCACTTTGTCGAGATGAAAGAAGGTTTTTTGGGCGGCAGTAAGTCACGTGATGATGTTTACGGAAAGTTGCGTATCACCGTTGATAAGAAGTCAGATAATTCGGTCTCGTCTGAACTTACCCAAGACAGCATTCAGATGTACTTGCGTGAAATTGGCAAGATCCCGCTCTTGAACGCTGAGGAAGAGGTAGCCTTGGCACGTCGTAAGGAACGTAATGACAAAGAAGCCGAGCGTCGTTTGATTGAAGCCAACCTGCGTCTGGTGGTGTCCATCGCTAAAAAGTTCGTCGGCAAGCAATTGTCGCTGCTCGATTTGATCCAGGAGGGTAACGTTGGTTTGTTCCGGGCCGTGAAGAAATTCGAATATCGAAAAGGCTTTAAGTTTTCCACTTACGCCACCTGGTGGATTCGCCAAGCTATCACTCGCGCCTTGGCTGATCAGTCGCGAACCATTCGTATTCCGGTGCACATGGTGGAAACCATTAACCGTTTCAAGCAGGTTGAGCGTCGCCTGATCCAAGACCTTGGTCGCGAACCACTTCTCGAGGAACTCGCTGCTGAAATGGACATGCCGCTTGAGAAGGTCCAGCACATTCAGAAGATTTCTCAAGAAACCGTTTCGCTCGATACCTCGGTGGGTGATGACGATGACGATTCCAAGCTCGAGGATTTTATCGAGGACGTGAAGAACTTGTCGCCTGATAAGGCGGCGGCTCGACAGCTGCTCAAGGACTACGTGCATGAGGCCATGAAAGACCTCACTCCCCGTGAACAAAAGATTCTCGAAATGCGTTTCGGCTTGGAGGACGGTGTTTCACATACGCTGGAAGAGGTGGGTCGAGAGTTCGACGTTACCCGCGAACGTATTCGTCAGATTGAAGCCAAGGCTCTCGAGAAGATTCAGCAGAAAGATATTATTCAGAAGTTGCGGGATTACTAATTTCGTAGCCTGATCTATGAATACGCAAGCTATTAAGGGGAGGGCACTGGCTGCGCTCATGTCAGCGCTCACGTTGCTCGTGATCATCATCTTCTTATCGAGAGCCGGTAAGACGCCGATCTTGCTCGGTCTGGTTGCTATCGTGTTGGCAGTGTATGGCTTACAAACTTTGCGAAAACTAAAAACTCTTAATAAATCAATCAGGACGGATGGAGACAGATAAAGACGGATGAAAAAATGAGAGGCCGCCGGACGTAGTCTGGCGGCCTCTTGATTTCGACACCTTTTAGAGCGTCGAGAAGAACTCTTCCTGGGGAATCCCGAGAGCGTCCAGCGCGCGGCGCAGGACAGCTTTGTTGTGTCGGGGATTTTCTTGACGGTGGCGGTTCAGGAACGTTGTAGTCCTGTCACCGAGCCGCAACCGCAGGTGCTTGCCACCCCGTTCCATGCTTACCCCGAAGTGGAAAAGATGGGCCACGATGTTGCGGTAGCCGAACCGGCTACGGCCGATGATGCCGAGGCTTGCGGCCTCGGGGTCGATCTCAGGCTCCTCGACCGTAGCCGCCACCGAGGTCTCGGGTTCGGCGGACATGGTGGCTACCGGTTTGTCGGCCTCGTCCTCGGTCACATCTTCGGTCGTGCCGTCGGGGCAGATGTAGGTGCGCTCTTGGAGTGTACCTTGCATCAGCAGCTCGTAGATGTTGAAGGTGACGAGATCACGGAAGAGTGCGTAGGTCTTCTCGGTCTGCATGGTCTGGAAGGCCGCGCTGACCGGCAAGAACAGGCAGGACTCGAAGGTGATGTCTCCGCTCGTTCTCGCGATCTCGGCATCTGCCACCATGACCCGAGTGTGCTCACTGAAGACCAGTAGTCGGCCCAAGCTGAGCGGGTGTCGACTTTCCGCCACTCGGAACACGTATTCCTCCAAGCCAAGAGTCTTCCGCGACATGCGCGGCAGCGTGACAGCTATACCTGGCCGGTGGGCGATTTCGACAGTCCGGAGCAGAGCGCGGGCGTCGTCCATCCCCTGGATCGGCTTCATGTTTGTACGTGAAGCACGGTACAGGCGGGTAGCTAGCTCGTACCAGCCGAAGTCGAGGATGCCCCGACCGATCTCCTGCGGGGTTTGCCCGTACAGAACCGCTACCTGATCTCGCTTGGAACGAGTGACGTCCAGACCGTCTTCCAGGATGTTGGACTGTGTCTGGAGATGCTGCATGAAAGCCAGCATTTCGTTGAAGACCTTGCTGGTTAGCATGAAGCCGTTGTCACGCAGATGCATCATCATCCGCTGCACCGAGCGGTTGAAGCGCTTCATGAGCCGCAAGTGCTCACGCTGCTTCTTCGGAGTCATAGCCTCCTGATTCAGGTACTCGTTGAAGAGTACGGCTCCAGCCTCGAGGTTGGCCGCGAAGTCGGAGTTGAAGCAGCCTTCGAGATCCATGAGCTCGAAGAGCATCATCACGTCGACGGTTTCCAGGTCACGGGTGTACTCGTCGTATGGAGCGAGCAGTTCGGCCAATCTCTGCATCGGCCAGAGCAGCTTCTCCGGGAACTCACCATTGAAGGTGATCAGGCGACGAAAGTCGGTTTCCATGAATGCCTCCAGGGTGGTGGGATGTGAATGAATCTCCCGAAGGAGACGAAAAAGACTAGCAAAAAAAGAGCCTTCTGTCAATTCAGATAGGCTCTTTTTTTGTTTATCGATCAGCGCGCTTGCGTTCGTTCTCGGTTAAGTACTTCTTGCGGATACGGACGTTCTGAGGGGTGACTTCGACGTATTCGTCGCTGTCGATGTATTCGAGGGCGCGTTCCAAGTTCATGTCGATGGCCGGGGTGATAACCACGATGTGGTCGGCACTTGAGGCGCGCATGTTGGTGAGCTTTTTCTCACGGACGGCGTTTACGGTCATGGTTTCTTTCATGCTGGCACCTATAACCATACCCTCGTAAATTTCTGTGCCAGGGGCTACGAACAGCGGGCCGCGTTCCTGAACCAAGGCCAAGGCGTATGGGGTGGTCTTGCCTTGATCTCCGGAGATGATCGAACCATTGGTGCGGCGGTTGATCTCGCCTTTGTGGTCTGCGTAGTGAGAGAAGATGTGAGAGAAAGTACCCTCACCTTTGGTATCGGTCATGAATTCCGTGCGGAAACCGAGAATACCGCGGGTTGGCATGTTGTACTCAAGGCGGGTTGAACCGTTCTCGGTTACCAAGTTGGTCATGTCACCCTTACGGCGACCGAGTTTCTCGATGACCGTACCGGCAAATTCGTCTGGGACGTCGATAACAACTGATTCCATTGGCTCGAGCATCTTGCCATTCTCTTCTTTCATGATCACCTGAGGCTGGCTCACCTGGAGCTCGAAACCTTCGCGGCGCATCTGTTCAATGAGCACGGCCAAGTGCATTTCACCACGACCAGAGACCTTGAACTCACCGTCGGCAGTAGGGAAGTCGACATGCAGACCGACGTTGACCTCAAGCTCGCGTTCCAGACGCTCGCGGATTTGGCGAGAGGTAACCAATGATCCTTCACGGCCGGCGAATGGGGAAGAGTTCGGCATGAAGTTCATGGTCAAGGTCGGACCATCGATAGCGAGGGTTGGGAGCGCTTCAGCATCAGCGGCTTCGGCGACCGTTTCACCGACGTAAATCTCTGGGAAACCAGCAACCTGGACGATGTCTCCAGCGACGGCTTCGTTGACTTCGGTCTTGCTTAGGCCCTGGTGAGTGTAGAGCTTGGTGATCTTGCCGGCGTAGCGTGTACCGTCGGCTTTGATAACCGTGGCCGACATGCCGGCTTTGGCGATACCCTCAACAATGCGGCCAACACCGATACGGCCAACGTAGTTATCGTATTTCAAGTTAGCAATCTGTAAGCGCATTGGCTTAGAAGTGTCACTAGCTGCTGGAGGAACTGACTTCAGGATGAGATCGAAAAGAGGGCGGAGGTCCTTGCTTTCGTCGGTTAGGCTGGTCTTGGCCACGCCGTCACGACCGATGGCGTAGATGTATTTGAAATCCAACTGGTCGTCCTTAGCGCCAAGCTCAACGAACAAATCGAAGATCATGTTCAAAACGGCGTCAGGGCGGGCGGTGGGTTTGTCGATCTTGTTAATGACAACAATTGGCTTTAGACCAAGAGCCAAAGACTTACGGAGTACGAACTTGGTTTGTGGCATTGGGCCTTCGTAGGCATCGACCAGCAAGAGCACTGAGTCCACCATACGCAACACGCGCTCCACTTCAGAACCGAAGTCGGCGTGGCCTGGGGTGTCGACGATATTAATCTTTACGCCGTCCACGACAATAGCCGTGTTCTTGGCGTAAATAGTAATTCCGCGCTCGCGTTCGAGCTCATTGCTATCCATGACACAGTCCTGGATGACGTCACGGTCGTTAAAAGTGCCAGACTGTTTAAGCATGGCGTCCACGAGCGTAGTCTTGCCGTGGTCAACGTGGGCAATGATGGCGATGTTACGAAA
>JBBUCB010000061.1:0-2405 GCA_038058005.1 Patescibacteria group bacterium
CCGGCTGTGAGGCCGGCTTTGCAGGGATGTTTATTAGAAGACCAACGTTCCACCACTAACGGGGAGGGCATCGACTAAGTATCCAGAGATCGTCTGACCGCTGCCGTCGTCCCAAGCGATGCCGTTGATGACGTCATTATCTTCGTCGAGGCTGGTGGCAGGAATATCGAAACGAACACTGTCATCGTTGGCTGCTGAAGCACCCATCGTGTCAACGTAAAGTGAGAATGTGTACGTTTGTCCCGCTGGAACAATTTCAGGTTGAGGTAACCTGATCAGCACATATCCGAGATCTGCAGGCGTCGCCGAGCAGAGCTCACGTGCCGGCGTAAGGAATGTCCAGTCGGTGTCGCTCGCGTCGAGTGACGTTGCCGTACCGTCGGTCGTGAGATTGTAGAGTGTGAAATCAGCTGCGGTAAAAGCGGTCGGAGCGCCAGTCGTACAATCGTTCCAACCACTGACCGCATTGTCGGTGGAGGCGACTTTAAAGGCTAAGCTCGTGATAGTTACATCCTCGGCGTTGTTGGCTGCCAGGTTAAAGCGTAGGGCTTCTTGGCGCCCTACGACCTTAGCTCCAGAGGGCGATAATGCTGAGAGGGTCACGACGGGTTTTGTATAACGATAAACAAATGGGGCGGCAGCAATCTTTGTGGCTAAGTCATCTTCACTAAAGGTTTTTCCCGAAATGGCGCCGACGGCTTCGAATGAATTAGCATCTAAACTATCGAAACTGAAACGGACTCGTTCGCCCGACTGACCGGAGCCACCCACTGCAAGCGATGAGTGAGCTGCGTCAATACTCAGGGTTACGCTTGTATCGGTACCAGCAAACGACTCGAAATCCAGATTACTGAAGCGCGCCTCATTGACGGCCAAAGTGGTGTTGAACGAAGTCTGAACCAAACCGTTCTCAAGGAGCAGGTGAACTACTGAAACATTGTTGGTAGCATCAAGATCCATCTCAAACGTGAGCTGTTCGATGTTGAGATTCTCACCCAGGCTGCTGATGTTCCACTTGCCGACAACAGTATCGGTCGTACTTGCTACGAGAATATCGCTGGCCGGTGTATCAGAAGCTAAGCTGACCATCGCTCGCCCATATTCAAATAGGTTTATTTGTTGTCGCGGCTGGGTGTTGACGCCTGCGTCACTCGCACCGGCTAAAATTTGGTTAGCGGCCAGGCTGTCGCCGTTGCTGTCCTCGGCGTCGACAAAAGTGTCATCAGGCATTCTCAATGCAAAAGCATAAGGATTTGCGTGTGCCGTGGACGGATTGGCAAAATTGCATCGTACTTCAAAGTTTTCAATTTCACCCAGGTCCACGACAATACCGGCGCTTCTGAAGGCGATTTCTCCCAAGGTGGGGGTCTCAGGGCTCGAGGCGGTATTGAGAACGCCACCCTGATATAGAGAGCATTGTTCGATATAATCAGATACGTCGATACCTGCTTCAAGGCTGGCGAAATCGCCATCTGCCTCAGCCATGATCTCAAAATGGATATCGTTTACGGTGACGCTTTCACGACGTGCGGCCAGGTCGAAATTTAGAACTACTACCTCATTCTGACTTTCAACAATAACGCTGTCGGGCGCGTTAGCCGACAGGCCAATGGCCAGTTGGGCAACTGATGACGAAGCGGCCATAAACATCGCGGCCGCGAAACTGGCTCCGCCGATGGCCGCAATCGCGACATAAGTCTTGACCGACGTTTTGGTGGTAGTTGCAGTCGCTATAGGTACCTGCATGGCCGTTGATCTCATAGGAAGACTAAAGAAATGAATTGCAGAAAGTATAACAGTCTTTGTCTAGGGTTGGTGGTTTATGTGAGTAATCCAAGGTTCCGCTACGTTCTCGATGTCCTTGGCGTTAACGGTCTCGTCACAGACTTGAGCAGCGGCGTGAACTAACCCGAGAGCGGTTTTATGACATTGATGGAGTTCGATCGAGACCTTAGCAGCCGCTTCGTCCATTAAATCGATCGCCTTGTCCGGAAGTTGGCGATTTTTGATCTTCTTTTTGGAAATGTCTACAGCTGCCTTGAGAGCTTCGTCAGTAATTTTAACCTCGTGAAACTTTTCGTAGACGGGTCGTAGGGTTTTCAAAATTGCAACCGCTTGAGCCGCTGTCGGTTCATCGATCAGCACGGGCTGCAAACGACGTTCGAGAGCCTGATCGGGCTTGATGTACTTTTCGTATTCTTGCCAGGTAGTGGCACCGATGATGCGCAGCTCGCCACGAGCCAGGGCCGGCTTCAAAACATCACTCATGTTGAGTGCCCCCTCCGCGCCGCTCATTTGTTTGACTAAATGGATTTCGTCGATAAATAAAATGATGTCGTCAGCAACGCCGTCGAGCTCTAGCATGAGACCGTGCAGTCGTTTTTCAAGATCCCCGCGGTATTTAG
>JBBUCB010000062.1:0-4337 GCA_038058005.1 Patescibacteria group bacterium
GATACCACGGATATTGTGAGACAATTCATCACGCTGTTGCTTATCGTCGAGCAAGCGTTCGATCGCCTGCATGAGCGTCTGAGGCGTCAGGTATCTGACCACCTCAGCAGCCTTACGGTCAACTAAAGCCTTGGCATTAGCTTCTTGATCCGCGTTTGGGAGCGGAATTAAGATCGCCGGTTTCCCTAGAGCTGCTAACTCCGCGATTGTGCCCATGCCGGCCCGGGCAATCACCACATCGGCCACAGCATAGGCATCGGCCATACCCTCGTTCAGAAACTCGACAGCGACGTAATTCGAGCCCATGTCCGTCAATGACCCGAGCATCTTGCCTTTACCCGTTAAGTGGAGCACGTTAGCCTTCTTTAACAGTTCTGGCGCGATAATGGACATCATTTCATTAATCTTGGCTGCACCGGTACCGCCGCCCGTAACCATCACCGTTGGTCTGTCGGCCGCAAAGCCATAACGCTCACGTGCCATTTGCTGCTCACCGACTTTTACAAATTTTCTCGCCATGGCGCCTACAACCTCAGTCTTATGTGCTGGAAACGATGCTAACGACTCGGCCCAGGTAACGCTAATTTTTGTAGCCACTTTAGCCATAAGCTTGTTGGCCAAGCCAGGAACAACATCAAGCTGATGCACCCAGATCGGAATACCTCGCAAACGTGCCATCCACACCACCGGCACACTAACGTAAGCGCCTGCACTCATCACCAAATCAGGTTGGAGCGACCCCAACAAACGAAATGCTTGAGTGCAGCTCCATAACATCATGAACGGCACAACCGGCAACTTCCACAGGCGGGTACGATCAAACTTTGGCGCCATCAGAGGATAAAAATCGATCTTCGCTGACTCGATCAGGACCTTCTCTGGACCGGTCCTGGTCCCGATCCAAGAAATCTTCACTTCTGGATCACGTTTCCGCCATTCGGCTGCAACCGCAAGCAAAGGAGTCACAGGACCCAGCGTTCCGCCACCAGTCATTAGAACATGATGCGACATAGTTTACTCGTCGCAGGAATTAGTCATTAGGAATTAGCAGAGGGTAGAGTCTAGATATTAGAACACTCGTAATGGCTCTAAATTCTATCGTCTAAATTCTGCTAATTCCTAATGACTAATATCTTCAGTTAACTCTTTTGTTTTTCACCTGACACATTTAATACTACACCAGCCGCGGTTAAGGAAATAGCCAGAGCCGTTCCACCGTAGCTCACAAAAGGTAATGGTACTCCCGTAATTGGCATGATGCCCACCATGGCGCCGATGTTCACAAAAGCCTGAATACCGAACCAGGCCATAATCCCGATCACGAGGTAACGTCCAAAGGCATCCGGCGCCTTGTCCGCGATCATTAAACCGCGTAACAAGAAAACTACGTAAAAAAGCACAAACGCACTGACCAGCACGAAACCCATCTCCTCAGACATGACGGCAAAAATTGAGTCTCCGGCGACTTCAGGAAGATATTGAAACTTTTGTAAACTATGTCCGTAACCTCGACCAAAGATACCGCCGGATCCGATCGCTAATAAAGCCTGGTTGATGTGATACCCAACGCCGAGCGGATCGAGTTCTGGGTGTAGGAAGGTAAGTACCCGATCCGCTCGATATGGCGAGAACTTGATCAGTGCAGCCATGGCACCGGCGCCGATAAGCCCTAAACCAAGCAAGTGATGGATCGGCGCACCGGCCACGAAGTAAACGGCAAAAGCAGTAAGCACAATGATGCCGAGCGTGCCCGTGTCAGGCTGCAAGATTAGCAGCAGTGCGATGATACCGAGCACAGTCAAAAATGGCGCCAAGCCCTCGGACACACTCTTCAGCTCGTGGCGTGAACGTTTCTCGAGCCAAGCTGCTAAGTAAATCAAAAAGGTTAACTTCACAAGCTCAGACGGCTGAAAAGAAAAGCTCCCCACCCCAATCCAGCTCCGCGATGTACCAAACTCGGCTCCGATGCCCGGAATGAAAACGAGAATGAGTAACACAATGGAAAGCGCCAACATGTGAGGAGCGAAATGACGCAGCTTTTCATAGGGTACACGCATGGCCACCAAACACCCGATCACGCCTGGCAGCAATCCAAAAATCAATTGATGTTTCAAAAAATAGTACCCGTCGTCAAAGCGATCAAACCCGAGCGGCCATGAGGCCGAAGCCAACATAATTAAACCGATCACCGTCAAACCGAAGACTAAGGCGAGAAAAGTTCGATCAAGATGAAAACCTCCACGGTTGGTCATAAGCGTTACTGCGCCAATGCAGCAACATCGAGTAGCGCCACAATAAGTCCAACTCCGGCCCCAATCCAAGATACCACCCAAAAACGCATAACTACCTTGGGCTCAGGCCAGCCCTTGGCTTCGAAGTGATGGTGAATGGGAGCGATGAGAAACACTTTCTTCTTAAAGATTTTCTTGGAAGCTATCTGGATAAACGTCGTCGCTGACTCAATTACAAAAACAAAACCAATAATCGGCAGCAACAATGCCGAATTCGTTAACATGGCCACCACGCCCAAAGTCACACCCATACTCATAGCCCCCGTGTCGCCCATGATGAAGCGAGCTGGGTAAATGTTGAACCACAAGAAGGCGAGCAAACTCCCTACGATTACCGCACAGAGGGCAGCTAGATCGTATCGTCCCTGAATAAGAGAAATAATTGCGTAGGCTGCAAAGGCCGAAGCCAAAGTTCCGCCAGCCAAACCATCGAGTCCGTCCGCCTGATTCACCGAGAACGAGGTGGCGACAATCACGAGGATAAAAAACGGGACATACCACCAACCAATCGAAAGATCGCCATATAGCGGAATATGCAAGCTGTCCCAACCCAATTTTACGTAAAACCACCAGGCCCCAATAGCCGCAATTAGTGCATACATAACCAGGCGATGACGAATGTCGATACCGCCGCCGTGAGTTCCTAGCTTATAAATATTCATGAAGTCGTCAGCCATACCTACCAGACCCGCAGCCACCAGAGCAGCTAACGGTAACCACGTCTGTGAACGAGAGAGAAAATTCAATTCAGCTAGAAAAGTATCGGGAAAAATCCAGGCCGAGAGTGCGAAGAAAACTGCAATCACAAAGGTCGTGCCCCACATAAGCAAACCACCAAGCGTGGGTACACCAGCCTTTTTCTTATGTAGTTCAGCGAACATCGGAGCGGTAACTGCACTCCGGATTGATTTACCTAACTTGTACTTATACAAAAAGTGCGTCAGGGCAGGCGTCCAGGCAATGGCCACCACAAAGGCCATGGTCGACAAAATCAGCAGTTTAGAAATCACGAAGCCTTCAAGCATACTGAAGTGAAAGGTAAACGATAAAGATCATAGCCGTGAGCAGCACGAGTTGTAGCACAACCGTCGCCACGCCAGCAATGCGAGACAGGACCGGATCCCTTGTCCACATGAACCGGGCTAAAACGGTGTTCACTAAAATAATCACTAGACCGATTACCGGCACCATGTATATCTGCCACCAGGGTCCGACAGTATCGACGCCGATGTGAATATTGTAATGGAGTGGTACGGCAGTCTTGCCATAAATAATCGGCAACACGCGGGCCGACGGCAAGGCCACGGTTATCATCCAAATGAGCAATGACAAAACGCTCACTACTCGGAAATAGCGGAGCTTGAGCATCTCCCGCAAGGGAGTCTGGCGCTTCACGGGTAGAGCCATGTGATCAGACGGCGATTACCTCCCGAACTTCGGGAATCGCCTGACAAAGAGCGGTTTCGACACCGCGTTTCAAGGTGATGTGAGAGAGGGCGCAGCCATCGCAAGTGCCCGTCAAACGGACCCTTACGACTCCCCGATCCTCCTCAATATCCACAAGCTCAATACCCCCGGCGTGGAGCCGGAGAGCCTGGCGAACATTGTTTAAGACCCGTTCTACAGCCTCTCGCATACGCTGGCAGTATACCCGCTTTAGGTTCGCCTTATCAACACTTGACGAATGAGGTCAAATTGACTACTATACCGACCAATGTTGAGCTATCGCCTATTTCGGCCTTCAGCCCTCGACTTTCAGTCTTTCCCCCAATATGGCACATAAATTAGCCCAAGGATCCACCCGTAACGGCCGCGATTCGCAGCCAAAGTATCTCGGCGTCAAGCGCTCTGACGGCCAGTACGTTAAGGTTGGCGAAATCATCGTCCGCCAGCGTGGTACGGTTATTCACCCTTCAGTGAACGCCCGCGCCGGCAAGGACCACACCATCTACGCTCTCGCAGCCGGCTTGGTGAAGTTCAACAAGAAGCGCATGCCAAACTTCATCGGCAAGCTCCAGTTGCGCACTTTCGTCTCGGTTGTTCCAG
>JBBUCB010000063.1:0-10277 GCA_038058005.1 Patescibacteria group bacterium
GATCGAGAGATTATTTGGACGCGGGAGCCAGGTGGAGACACGATCGCCGAGGCTATTCGTGAGATTGTGCAGGCCAGAAGTTTTACTGTCACCATGGATCCCATTTGTGAGGCTTACTTGTTCGCTGCAGCCAGAGCTCAATCGTTGCGATCGATCGTAAGGCCGGCTGTTGATAGGGGAGCGATCGTTATCTCCGATAGAAATTACGTGAGTAGCGTAGCCTTTCAGGGTTTTGGTCGTGGTCTCGGACTCGAGACCATCCTCGAGATTAACCACCGGGCCATTCAGGCCTGTCCTCCGAACTTTTTAGTTTTTCTCGATGTTCCTCTCGACATCGCCTTGGCACGTACGAGCGACAGAGCTGGCGATAAATTTGAGTCTTTGGACAAGGCCTTCTTCGAAAAAGTCGCCGAAGGGTACAAAGCGATGTCCCAGCACCCACTCTTAAAGCCGATTTGGCACCGCGTCGACGCCCACGCTCCGGTTGAGGAGGTTTTTAAGCGCATTGAAGCTATCATCAAGCCGTGTTTATAGGCCCCGTGCTTTCGCAGAAGCCTCCCCCTCCAGCCATGGAGGGGTTAGGGGTGGCGGTCATTTGGCTTGGGCAGGAGCAGGGACTAGGGCTAGAGGCTAGGGTCCAGAGGAGAGCTAGAGCCTAAGCCCGGGCACTCGCGAGAGCCAAATGACCGCCCCTCCCGGCCTCCCCATGTCTGGGGAGGAGGGCTCCTGCAAGAGCTTGCAAAATCTCTTGAGCAACATATAGTGAGTTTATAACTCATGTTTACGTTTCTCCTATGACGAAATCTGCAGGTTCGTTCATGCACGGAAAGGGCCTGGCCGCAGGTACACTCGGCCTTTTGGTGGCCAGTTCGATAGGAGCTGCACTTGGGGTTATGTTCGCCCCGAAGGCGGGTAAAGAAACTCGGGGTGAGTTGTCCGAGAAGGCCCGCCGCCTAGCTTGGCGTTTCAAGCGCAATCGAGCTGAACTCCAGGAGAGTGTGAAAGACATTTTTGGAAAGCTAAGTGAGGAGCTCGAACAAGCCTATTTGCAAGTTCGTGGCGAAGTTTTGGCTCAGATGGATGCCCTGGCTCCGGGCGGTGATGCCAAAATGGCCTACAACGACGTGGTAAAGACAGCGGTCACGGCCGCTGCTAAAGGGAAGAAGTGGACTAAGACCCAGATCGATAAATTTATTTCGCATCTCGAAAGCGAATACGAGGAGCCAAAAACCTCAACAGACGCCTAGCAAAGACAATGCCTCGGAAAATTTCCGAGGCATTTTTTTATTGAGTGTTCAGGCTGTGATTACTTTGAACACAATTTGTCCACAGTCATGATAAAATACCTGTCATGAGAATTGGAATCGACGCCAGGTTTTATGGACCAAAGACAGGCGGGGGCGGCCTTGGCCGCTACGTCGCTGAGTTGGTTACGCACTTGGAAAAGATTGATAGCAGCAATGAGTACGTTTTGTTCTTGCGTAAGGAGAATTTTCACGAGTGCCGCGTTACCCGGCCAAACTTTACCAAACGTCTGGTCGACGTCCCCTGGTACAGCGTGGCCGAACAACGCCTCATGCCTCAGGAAATTGCCTTAGCAAAGGTGAATTTTATGCACTTTCCTCATTGGAACGTGCCCATTTTCTCCCGCACCCCGTTCCTTGTCACCATTCACGACTTGATCCTGCTTGAGGATCCGACCTCGGCGCACGCCACCACGCGGAATGCTTTCGTTCACGGCGTGAAGTACGCCGGTTTTCGCATGGTGCTTGAAAACGCCATTCACCGCAGTCGTCACATCATTACGGTGAGTGAATATACCAAGCAATCGGTCTTGAAACACTTTCGTGTCAAGCCACAGAAGGTCACGGTCATTCACAACGGAGTTGTTAAGCCGAGTGAAGGGGGAGGAGTGTCGCTTCGTGGCTTGGGTGTGGTTGAGCCGTACGTGCTCGCCGTTGGCAATCGTTACCCGCACAAGAACTTAGAGACGTTGATCTATGCTTTCGCTCCGGTCTTTGCCAAGCATCAGTCAGCCTCGCTCGTTTTGGCGGGTCGCCACGATGTTTTCACCGAGCGCCTGATGAAACTCACCAAGAAGCTCGGCCTGCCCGAGCACGCCGTCCGTTTCGTGAATTTGCCGTCTGATGACGAGCTCGGTGCTCTGTATCGTCACGCTAGCCTCCTGGCCTTCCCCTCAAAACTTGAAGGCTTTGGTATCCCGCCACTTGAAGCTATGTGTGTTGGAACTCCGGTTATGTCATCCACCGCCTCATGTTTGCCCGAAATTCTCAGTAACGCAGCTTTGTACACAGACCCCGACGATGACGATAAGATGACGGAAATTATGCTCAAGGCCATCGAGGACCCACAAGCTCTGCGGCCTTTTGTAGAGCGTGGCCACGAACGCGTCAACCATTTCCGTTGGGACACCACCGCCAAACAAACTTTAGAAACGTATTTACGCTTCGGCTCCCGCCGCCTGTGAGGAAAACGTCTAAACCAATTACGTCATCGCAATTTGACGACGCTCTCCCCGAGCGTCTGCTTGGTTTAGCGCCCAACGACCAACTTTCGTCCAAGGTTCGTTTACATCACGGTGAGTCTGAACTATCGCCGTTTATCGTGAAGCTGACCCGTGGCGCTGACACGGCGCTGGTGCTTGCTGGTCCGCAAGAAGATCCAATCGCTGCCTTAGCGAGAAGTTTTATCATTGAGCACGACGATGTTTTAGATGAGGCTCCACTCATGGTGGCTCGTGCTAGTGAAGATGGTTTGCGCTTGACCGTGGAGGACCTCAAGGAACAGATGCGCGAGAGTGAGTGTGACCTCGCTCCCATGCCGGCCAGGCCTTTAGGGGAGCGCGTCCGTCGCAGTCTGATGGATGAGGCTGTGCCTATTGATATTTGGTCAGAGGTTCAGCCCATCGATATCGTGGAAGCTTTTCATGTGGTACCCGAGACTCCTGTGGCGGCTTTTGTTATCGCCGATATCGCCGAAGACGAGGATGAGGCGACTCAGACTCATGAAGTTGTACCGGTGCAGTGGTCGGAACCGAAGGTCGCTGTCTACGTCCGTCAGGGCAACGGCTGGCAACGTGCCTTGGCATCATTTGTGGGCTTGGCCTTGGCCGCGGTTTTGCCGCTTCATGCTCTTCAGGTGTTAGCCGATGTCCGTGAAGACGGGGGAGTGGTTGAGGCTGAAAGCAAGGCTGCTTTGGACACGTTCTTACGCGGAGCAACCTCACTTTCAAGTGAAGAGTTTGGTTCCGCCGGTGAAGAATTTGCTCAAGCTGCTCAAGGTTTCGCTGAGGCCGAGTCATCGCTCAACGATTTAAACGCCGGAGTTACTGCTTTGGCGAGCGTGATCCCGCAAACTGATCGCACCGTCGATTCCGTGCGCGCCCTCGTCACCGCTGGGCGCGAGCTGTCTGAAACAGCTGCGGTCATGAGTTCGGCTGCTAACGATCTTTCCGACAAAGATTCCATCGACCTCACGAGCAAGCTTTCTCTCCTTGGTGCTTACATGGAAAATGCCTTGCCGCATGCCCAGATCGCCGCAACCGCCTTGCGCGAGGTCGATCCCACCGTTGTGCCCGAATCCTACGCTGAGGCCGTGGTAGAGCTCCAGACTCGTACGCCGCAGTTAGTTACTTCCATGGAGGAATATATCGGCTTCGTCGATGCTTTGAGTTTTATGTTGGGGGGCGAGGAGAAGATGCGCTACTTGGCAGTTTTCCAAAATAACACTGAGCTGCGCCCAACCGGTGGTTTCCTTGGCAGCTTTGCCGAAATGGATGTAGAGCGTGGAGAGGTAGTGCGCATGTTTGTTCCAGGCGGTGGAACTTATGATGTCCAGGGCCAGCTCAAGGCCTTTGTGGCCGCACCTGGACCACTACAACTTTTGAAGGCTCGCTGGGAGTTCCAGGATGCTAACTGGTTTCCTGATTTCCCCAGTTCAGCAAAGAAGCTCAGTTGGTTCTACTCTGCCGCTGGTGGTCCTACCACCGACGGCGTGGTGGCGGTGAATGCTACCTTCGTCGCGGAGCTCTTGCGTCTGCTTGGTCCGGTGGAGATGCCTGAGTACGGCCGGACGTTTGATGCGGAGAACTTCATTTTTGAGACGCAGAAAATTGTTGAACTTGAGTACGACAAAGACGAAAATGCTCCGAAAGAAATTATTGGTGACTTGGCCCCAATTCTGCTTGAGCGCATCAAAGATGCCGACGTGCAGACCTTGCTGGCTGTTGTCGACCTTGTAGCCAAAGGATTGCAAGAAAAAGATATCCAGCTCAACTTCCGCGATAACGACTTGCAGGCTACTATCGAAGACTTCGGTTGGTCAGGCAGTATGAAACAAACAAGTGGCGACTATCTCATGCTAGTTAACACTAATTTAGGTGGCGGTAAGACCGACGCGGTTATTGATCAGGATATCCATGTTGACGTGCGGGTGGCCGAAGATGGCAGCGTTGAAAACAAGGTGACTATCACGAAGACGCATCGTGGCATGAAGAACGCGTTGTTCACCGGCAGTAATAACGTTGATTATCTCCGCCTGTACGTTCCGAAGGGGAGTGTCTTGCTGGCGGCTGACGGTTTTGAGACACCTGAGGACGACTTGTTCGAAACCTCGGATCTGCCGCTTGGCATTGACGAAGATCTCGAGCTCCACATGCAGGATTTGAAGAAAGATCCGGCTACGGGGACGGATATTTGGAATGAAGACGGCAAAACGGTGTTTGGTAACTGGATGCAGACCGCTTCAGGCGAGGTGGAGATTGTCACCTTTACCTACAGCGTGCCGTTAACTCTCTTTACCGATCCTGAAGATCAAGGTTTCTTCGACTTGGCTAAGAGTAAACTTGGAGCTCCGGACTTAGGACGCTACACTATGCTCTTACAAAAGCAGTCCGGCGTGCAAAGTCGTACCACGACTGTGAATATCACTCTTCCTGCGAACGTACAGCCGCTCTGGAGTTCAACGGGCAAGGCGGACAATTTGCACTTTGTCTCGGATAACGCTACGGATAGTTTTGCCGGTTGGTTGCTTGAGCGTGACTAGACCTCTGTTAGCCCCCCCTCTATGCCGATGCATCATGACCATATTCCGGGGCATACCCCTCACGAGCCTGTCCATGATCACAATGGAAAGGAGGGTGTTAAAGCTGAGCATGCCAAGCGCCATACGAAAACGTCAGACGAACAAGACGCTACCATCGAGGAGGGATTACAAGCTATTTATGGTGATGACCGTAGCGATCTGCATAAGGTCGAGCGGGATAGTTCGCGGTTAACACGGATGCTTACCCGTCTTGTTTTGGGTTTGGCGTTACTCGCCATCCTAGCCTTTGGTGGCTTCTTTATTTATACCAGCTTCTTTGATCAGAATACGGCCAAACAACCACTGGTCATGAGTATCGAGGCCCCGGCTGAAGTGAAGAGCGGTGAACAGGTACAGATCATCGTGAACTATTCAAACCCAAGTGGAACACCCCTGGCAGCTCTTGAACTCGATATCAACTTGCCCTCCTCATTTGTTCTGTCCATGGCTCAGCCGCAGCCAACCAACGCCGACGACCTGATTTGGAACATCGGCAGTCTTGGATCACATTCGGATGGTCAACTAGTTCTTGAAGGTGTGTGGTTGAGTAGTGTGCCAGCTACGACGAGCGTTCAGGCCCTGGCCGCGTATCGTCCCGGTAATTTCAACTCAAACTTTAGTGATATTGCCACTGCTACCGTGACCACTCTCAGCAGTGTGCTCACGCTTGAACTTGAGGGACCAGAAACCGCTACGCCAGGACAAGAGCTTACTTACACGGCCACCGTAAAAAATACTGGCTTAAAAGACATGACTGCGGCCCACTTCGAACTCACCCTGCCGACTGGGTTTATTTTGACGTCGAGCACTCCGGATTTGCAGGCCGGTGCTGATCCTGAGTGGGAGCTTGGTAATTTGCTCCCCGAGGCCACGACCGAAGTCATTTGGAAGGGTTCATTTACTGCTGAAATTAGTGATGTCCAGCAGTTTAGCGCCGGAGTAAGCGTCCCTGAAGCTGACCGTCAATTGCCCCAGTCTACAGCTCAGTGGTTTACCGATGTAGCCGGAAGCGACTTGCAGACCACTTTGGCCGTGAACGGTAACAGTGACAAGGCCACCACTGAACTCGGCGGCACGCTCCGCGTGAGTGTCCGCTTGGAAAACGCTGGCGAGACGGACATTAGCGGGGCCAGTTTATTACTCGACTTCAAGCCGGACAGTGGCGTCCCTGTTATTTGGAGCTCAGCTGCATTGGCGGGTGGTAAGTTGACCTCGGCCGGTATCGCTTTCGACACGACGGTGGTAGGAGTGATTAAAGCCGGTGAGAAGAAGACTTATAATTTGTCGTTTCCCATTAAAGAAGCTCTCGGTGCCACGGAGGTAGATGAGTGGACAGTCACGGCCTACGTGACGGTTGGCGAAGCAAAAGTCCAAACACCACCTTTCCCAATCTCGATGAAGGCCAGCGCTAATCTATCAGCCAGCGCTCGCTTCTATTCTGAAAGTGGCGCTCCAATCGGCGAGGGGCCTTTGCCGCCAGAAGTGGGGGAGTCAACCACCTACCGAGTTTTTTGGAAGATCGCCAAGGCCGTTCATGAGCTTGAGGATCTTGTTGTAACTGCGACTATTCCACCTGATGTTACCTGGAGTGATCGGATTTTATCATCCACCGGCAATGTGCAATTTGACTCCGCTACTCAGACTATTCGCTGGGAGATTTCCGGCTTACCCGCCAATGAAGAGGCCACGGCGGAGTTTTCGGTCGAGCTGATCCCAGGTGATGAAGATGTCGATACCTTCGTAAAATTATTGTCCGGTAGTGTTTTAAGCGCTACTGATGCCGAAACCAAGACTACTGTTGAAGCCTCAGCCGAATCGTTCACGACTGAAATTCCGGCAGATACTTTTGCCGCCGGCAAAGGCACCGTGGTCGATTAGCTCGTAAATAAGAAACACCCCGCCGAAGCTACGAGTGTTTCTCAGTAGTCGGACGGGGTTGTGAGTTGCCGCTAGTCATCGCTGTTGAGCGGCTCCGGAACGAACGTCAGTCCGTTCCAGGTTCCGGGCGTTCCGACCACGCGGTCAGGGCTGCAGGGCATGTCGCTGCAGCACAGGGCCGTACCATGCAGGACGCAACCATGACCCACCTTGATGGGGCCACCACAGCGCACGCAGGACGTGTCGCCGTATACGAGCTGGTCGGCTTGAGCCCGCAGGAGCAGGCCGCTGTCGACGAATTCATCTGAAGCCATGAGGCCTCCAGGGGTGAGGGGGAGCGAAGATTTTGTACGCGTTCGGACTCATTTTGTCAAAGTGCGGAGGGCCTGAAGCGTAGTCTCGGCCGTCTTGTCCCAGGTGAATTGAGACGCTTGCTCGACGGCCCGCTTTGACAGGTGTTGGCGTAAGGCCGAACCACCCGGTTCGTCGATGAGCTCGTGAAGGGCGGCGGCAATATCGTTCACATTAAAAGGGTCCACCAGGATGCCGGCCTCACCGACAACCTCTGGCAGGGAGCTTGTGGCACTTGTAATAACGGGGATACCGCAGGCCACCGCTTCCAAGACGGGCAGACCAAAACCTTCATAGAAAGATGGGAACAAAAAACATAACGCTCCACGATAGAGAGCGGGTTTATGTTTATCGGGGATGTAGCCGAGTACGATGAGATCTTTTTTGTAACGACTTTTTTGTAAGCGCTCGTTTAAAAGCCCGGTTTTCCAACCGTCAGCTCCTGAGAGCACGAGCGGAATATTTCGGCCACCCCGGGCTCGAAAAATGTCGTAGCCCTCAATGACCGATTCCAAATTTTTTCTTGGTTCGCGGGTGGCGAGCGCTAAGATGTAGGGACGATTTAGATCGTACATGGCTCGGTAGGTTCGATCCGACGGTTGTTCGCGTGGGAGAAACAGGTCGTGTTCTACACCAAGTGGGGTAACGTTGATTTTATTTGGACTGACCTGCCAGCGGGTCTGGAGATCGAGAGCAGTACTCTCCGAGACAGCTAAAAGACCTTTGGCCCTGTCCACAAGTTGGCGAATATTTGCTAGACGATTGTGAAGCCGTTCTTTGAGAGTGATGAATTGCGGAAAGATTTCAAAAGCTATGTCGTGAATGGTTAAAAAATAGGGAAGTTCGGTTTTGAAAATGTTGAACTTAGGAAAAATCCAGACATCAGGTTTGCTAGGGAGAAGACGTTCGAGCGTGGGGCCGCCGGGCAGCTTCATGAGTAAAAACAAGAGCCGATTCGGGAGCTGAAGTTTTACGGTGATTATATTTGGACCCTTGAAAACGGGGAGACAGTTCAAAACTGCCGACGTGCCACTCGCGAAGAGGATGAATTCGTCGTTTGGGGAGGTGCGTATCAGGGCCTCAGCTAAATGTCGGGTATAAAAGCCCACGCCAGTGACGTGTTCGTCGGTGAGTGACCGAATGTCAATGGCAATGCGCATAGGCTAGGCTCCCCCTAAGACCTTTTTCTCGTGTTCACGCCACATGTCGTTCACGAGACCGTAAATCTTTTTTCGGAACACGCGGGTAGCGAATTGTTCGGCGTGAGCGCGAAGTTTGTGCGGATCAAAGCTCCCGTCTTTAAACTGGAGGACAACGTCGGCGAGTTCTTCCCAGCTTTGTTCATCAAACAGGACGCCGGTGACGCCGTCAATCACGGTTTCAAGCGCCCCGCCACGTCGATAAGCAATGACCGGGCGTCCTGCTGCCATGGACTCAACCGGCGTGATGCCAAAGTCTTCTTCCTGCGGGTTTACGAAGGCGATCGCGTTCGCAAACAGTCGGGCTCGTTCATCGTCGGAAACTCGCCCAACGAACTCGATGTTTTTTCCTGCTCGGCGTTTGAGGGCAGCTTCTTCGGGGCCCGTGCCGAAGATTTTGAGAGGCTTACCAAGTTTTGTGAACGCGTCAACGACAATATCGAAACGTTTGTATGCCACCAGACGACCCCCGGTGAGGAAGTAGGTTTTTGGCTCTGCGGAAATAGCAAAACGTTCAATATCAACCGGCGGGTAAATGACCTGGCTATCGCGACGATAGTACTTATCGATACGGCCTTGTACCGTTTCCGAATTAGCGACAAAGGTATCGACGCGGTTGGCCGCGAGTTGATCCCAAATTCTTAGTTTGTGGAGTACCAAGGGTAGGATTGATTTTACAATTTTTGGCACGCGGAGCTCATCCACGTAGTTGCCCGAATCCGACCACAAATAGCGAGTGGGGGTGTGGCAGTAGCAAATGTGCAAAGCCTGAGGGGCGGTAATCACACCTTTTGAAAAAGCGCTCGAGTTGGAAATGATCACGTCGAAATCTGACAGGTCGTAGCTTTCGGTGGCCATGGGCATGAGTGGTAGGAACCAACGGAAACCGCGGCGCGCAAAGGGCAGGCGTTCCAAAAACGACGTACGGATAACTTTGTGACCAAAGGCGTGACCCATGGTGGCGGGGTCGTAACGCAGAGTATAGGTGGGGGCATCTGGCCAGATGGCCTGTAAAGCCTCTAAAACTCGCTCCGCTCCGCCGTACTGGGTTAAGTGGTCATGAATGAGGGCGACACGCATAGGGTAGTCAGGCCGTGTTAATCAGCCGCAAATTAACACGTTCTTGAACTCTTAGTAAGCCCCCCGCCTAAACAGCACAACTAAGGGGGTTTTGATGAGAATAAGCAGGTCCCGCCAAGGGTTCCAGTTTTCAATATAGTACATATCTAGGCGGACTTCATCGTCAAAGTCAAGGTTGGCGCGACCACTAATTTGAGATAGTCCGGTGATGCCTGGTTTGATGGTTAAAACCTTGCGGTGCTCGGGTTTATATAGGGCTACCTCTTCGGGGAGATGCGGGCGCGGTCCAACGAGACTCATGCGACCCAGAAGCACCAGGTAAAACTCGGGAATCTCGTCCAAGCTGTACTTACGGATGAAACGACCCACAGGGGTGACTCGAGGGTCGTTTTCGAGTTTGAAGAGCGGGGTGCCTTCGCGCATGTTACCGTTTTCGCGAATAAACTTAGGATCAAAGCGATACTTGTGAGCATCTTTGACCATCGACCTGAACTTAAAGTACGGAAATGTTCGACCTCCCTGGCCAACGCGTAAAGCTTTCTTGCCATCCGGGAGTTTACGGAAAAAGACATCACCCGGCTGCTCGATGAATAAGGCTAAGGCAACTAAGCTTTGGATGGGCAGGGTGAGGATGATCAGAACGAGCGCGCCCACAATGTCGAAAGC
>JBBUCB010000064.1:0-7820 GCA_038058005.1 Patescibacteria group bacterium
GCTTTTGGCGAGCACGAATCTCGAGCGGCCGGATTCGGTCTTTGCTGAGGCTCATCAAGACACCAATCTCCTGATGCGTCTTCGGCTCTTGAGGTACGCCGTCCAGCGTGAACCCGAAGCGGTGACCGACGACACATCTCAGACGCTCGTCGAGCTCTCCGTACGCGGCCATGATGGCCTGACTGTCTTCTAACTCGAGCCACGGAGCCACGTACCGGCGGTACGTATTGGCCGTGTCAGAAACGATCAGATCGATCGCCTCCTCGGGCGAACTCGGCGTCTTGACCTGCTTGGCCTCGACGACACACAGAAAGCGAGTGAACAGGGACAGCTTCGGGTAGCGATGGTCTCGATCGGGGTCCCTGTAGCACCAGCTCCACAACTTCTGCACATCCGTGCCATCCTGGGGCACGTCGGACAGCATCGCGAAAATCTTCTCGGCAGCCTTGATGCCTTCCTCGATCCGTTCGAACTCGAGCCAGACGCGCAAGGCGCTCCGGACGTGCTCGGCGACATCGGAGTGGACACCGAAGTTCGACCGGCTGACGTAGGCCTCGAAGGCCTTGGCGTAGCGCTCCTTGGCGCTCATGTCCTCCATGAGTCCGGTCTTGCCTCCCAGGTCTCGAAAATCATTCTTGATCAGGCCATCGCTCCAGCCCGTGGCCGTAGCGATCTCCTGGTTGCTCAGGCCAAAATTGGCGAGCAACCGCACCACCTTGGGACGCAGGTTGGCCGGGACCTTGTGGGAATACTTCGACGACATGGTGTACTCCGTGCGGTTTGACCTCGGGTTGAGATCCAAAACCGACCAGGTTTTATACCCTGAATAAGCACTTTCGTCAACGTCCCGGTCTTGACCACTCTGCCCCCGTCAGCTAAGCTGTCCCATTCCCCTCGCCCGTGCCTGGGGCCGGCCTATGACCAACCTGCTTTACCAAAACATCCAGGAGCACATCGCCCGGGCGGGTCATATTTTGCTATTGACCGATGAACGCATCGACGGTGACACTATGGGTTCAACCATGGGCCTGTATCACGTCCTTAAGGACCTCACCCCCCATACTCCCCCCTTGGCTGGGGGGAAGCGCCGAGTGGAGGTTTTCTCCCCCAAGCCCCTACCCGAGATGTTCAAGTTCATCCCTGGAGTCGAAGTCATTCGCCGCGATGCAGAAGTTTTCCTCCAAGACTCTATCGACCTCGTGATCATCTCTGACTGTTCCGACGGTGAATACATCAAGAACTTTTTGCCGACCATGCCTCACAAAGTTCCGCTCATCGTCTTCGATCATCACGCCAGTAATCCCCTTTACGGAACTATCAACCTCGTCGAGCCAACGGCTGCCTCTACCGCTGATGTTGTCTGGCGCTTTATCAAAGCTGCTGGCTATCAGGTCTCACGCGAGGCCGCCCAGTGCTTCCTCACCGGCGTTTACACAGATACCGATGTCTTCACGACCGCCAATACCACTATCGCCGCCCTTGAAGCCTCTGCGGAACTGGTAAAACTCGGCGCCGATCCGAAAACAATCGTGCGTTGCCACATGATGAATCGCTCGGTTAATGCCCTGCGCTTGTGGGGTCTGGTTTTCGGTCGTCTCTTTTATGATCCCGAATTCGACGCCATCGCTACGGCCATCACTCGCAAAGATCTTGAGGCCTTTGGCGCTACCGATGACGATCTGAAATCGATCTCCAACTTTCTCAATGAAATGTTAGAAGAAAAACACGAGGTCGTGCTTGTCTATTACGAAAAGGAAGACAGCAGCGTAAAAGGCAGTCTCCGCAGTCGCAGCCGCGACGTTGCTAAAATTGCTGAAGAAAAATACGGCGGTGGTGGCCACAAACTGGCCGCTGGCTTTAAAATTCCCAACGCTCACCTGGTAGAACAGCCCGACCGCTGGGTAGTTGAAAAGAATCCGGTTGTCTGATAAATTACCTGCGATCCTCCCTCATGCGAGTGTCGTATAGCGGTTATTATCTCAGTTTTCCAAACTGATGATGAGGGTTCGACTCCCTCCACTCGCTCCAGAAAAAATACTGACCAAGGTCAGTATTTTTTCTATTCCATAGCCGTGTCTCGGGCTTTAGCCTGCCAATACCGCGGCTGCCAGCAACCTTTCGATTCGTTCCAGGGACTCGAGCCACGTTTTTCGTATAGATGCAGTCCCATGTCGATATTTGTATATGGATCAAACTTACGGCGACCGAGAGCATACTGTGGCGTAGTCCGTTCGGTGCCGTCGATAATCTGGAAGAATCCGTACGCTGAAGACGACGAGTTTTTCACCATTCTCCAGCTACTTTCACAAAAAATAATTGTCTGTAAAAGCAGCAGGTCACATGACGGCTCATGACAATTCTGCGCCAGATACTCTTGCGGCGTTGGCGGCGGTACAAAAGGTTCAGTTTGAAAAGGCGAGGTCTGCATCAAAAAGACGCCGGCCACATTCAGCGACAATAGCGAGCTTGAAGCCGCGGCAATCACAGCTTTGCGCCAACGACTCTTCTGGATTTTCTTAGGTTTATACCCTCGACGCATGCGAGGAAAGTATACCTCGACTTCAGCTCGCTAACCGAGCCTTGGCCTCTCCCGCCCAAGCTACCCCAAGCGCATCAGCCGCATCGTCAGGAGACGGAACAGTGTCTAGTTTCAAAAGCATAGTAATCATCTTCTGCATCTGACGTTTATCGGCATTCCCTTGGCCGGTAACCGCCATCTTTACCTCGACCGGCTTTACTTCGACGCACCGAATACCCGCCTCGGCAGCTAAGAGCTGAATGACTCCACGAACCTCAGCAACTTTAAGTCCCGTCGTCGTATTTTGGGTAAAAAAGAGTTCCTCGAGCGCGATCAGCTCGGGTTGGTGCTTAGAAATAAGCATTCTGAGGTCCTTAGCTATCTCCAGCAGCCGTTCAGGCATCGATGCTTCAGGCAGGGTCGTAATCACGCCACAGGTGCTATAAACGAGCTCTCCGCGTTCATCACGATTAAGCACCCCAAATCCCAAACGCCCATAACCTGGATCAAGACCGAGAATGCGTTTTGGGGCAGCACTTTTCATGTGCAAATGCTATCACAAATCAAAAACGAGCCGTTAGAGCTCGTCTTTGTAGAATGTTTTAGGTCGCGGCTCGATATCTTAGACCCAGGTCGACGCGAAAGGTCTCTAATCGTTCTTCCAGGAAATCCTTGGTGACCATGCGATTTTTAATCCAAGCCAATTCACGATGAATGTCGTTAAATTGTGGAATGATTTGAAATTCCATGAGGTCCGAAATTTCTTTTTGAACAATTTCCTTAACAATCGGAGGTACTTCTTCGCGAACAATTTTTCTTACGAGAGGTGGCACTTCATCATGAATAACCTCCTTCATGACCCCACGTAGTTGATCAAGTGTCTGCTGATCGAACATACACACAAATAAATAATCAAAGGCTGGACACGTCGTTCACGAACGACGTGTCTGGGGAGTTATCGACATCGTACCTCGAGGTAAAAACAAAATCGATCCCGGATTGGGGATCGATTTTGTGATTTTGATTTTACTCAGACTTCGGAGCGGCTGGGGTGCTGTCTTCAGCTACCACTGTGCCGGACTGAGGTCCTTCTACCTTGATCTCGGCCTCAATGACCGGGGCCAAGGCTGCAGCTACAGGTTCGTACGACTTCTTTGGATAGTCGATCACCACTTCGTTACCAGCAAAACCGGTACCGGCTGGGATCAAACGACCAATGATAACGTTCTCCTTCAAGCCTGCCAACTCGTCGATCTTACCGGTCACAGCGGCGTTAATCAGTACGCGAGCTGTTTCCTGGAAGGACGCCGATGACAACCAGCTCTCAGTGGACAAAGACACTTTGGTAACACCGAGCAAGAGTGGCTCGAAACCGGAGAGTTTGCCCTTGATAGCCCCGATGCGGTCTTGTTCGTCGAGCAAGGTAGCCTTTTCGATGATTTCCCCTGGGAGAAGATCGGTGTCGCCTGGGTCATCCACGCGCACACGGCTGAACATCTGGCGAATAATGACTTCAATGTGCTTGTTGTTGAGCTTCTGACCTTGCGAAGAGTAAATGAACTGCATTTCCTTGGACAAGTACTTCTGCACGGCGTACTGACCCTTGGCCTTGAAGAGGGCCTGGAGGTCCAAGTGGCCGTCGGTCAGAGCGTCTCCAGCCAAAACCTCATCGCCGTCCTTCACGTACAAGGTGTAACCATGCGGAATGATGTACTCACGAACCTTTTCGGCGTCGAAGAGTACGGTCACGTTGGTCTTGCCGACCTTCACGGTACCAGCCACATCGGCCAGAATCTTATCGCCCTTGGCCTTCTCGGCAATGGCCTGACCTTCCTTCACCTTTTCGCCATCTTCGACGAGGGCCTTACCCCCGCGACCAAACAAGAAGGCTTTTTCCTCGACCGCAGCGTGACGAATTTTTACAATTTTCTGACCAGGAGTAGTGTCGACCATTTCCTTACCCGTGATAGCTTGAACAACGGTACGGGCAGCCTTTTCAACCTCGACACTTCCAGAAACTTCGGTCATGACAGCCTTACGCTTCGGCAAACGAGCTTCGAACAGCTCTTCAACGCGCGGCAGACCTTGGGTGATATCTTTTCCAGCCACACCTCCCGTATGGAAGGTACGCATGGTCAACTGAGTACCAGGCTCACCGATTGACTGAGCAGCCATAATACCGACAGCGGTACCCATCTTCACGAGTTTGTTGTGAGCCAGGTCGTAACCGTAACATTTCTGACAGACACCGCGGCGAATACGGCAGGTCATGACGGAACGAACATGAGCTTCTTCAAGCTCCTTGCCCGACTTCTTCATGGCACGGATATGATCTTCAGTGATAAGTTCACCAGCTTTGATAACTGGCTTGCGCTCCCCTGGCAAGCTGACATCCGACAAGGTCATGCGTCCAAGAATACGGATGAGCAAAGCTTCACCGATTTCGTCGGATTCGGTCTTGGTCAACATCACACCCTGGGTGTCTCCACAGTCAACGTCGCGAACAACCACGTCCTGAGCAACGTCTACCAAACGACGGGTCAAGTAACCAGCGTTAGCGGTCTTCAAAGCCGTGTCGGTCAAACCTTTACGTACACCGTGGCTCGAGATGAAGAATTCCAGCACGGACACTCCGTCCTTGAAAGACGATTTCACCGGAAGCTCGATAATGTCACCAGACGGTGAGCTCTTCAAACCGATCATACCGATCATCTGAGTCAACTGACCCCAAGCACCACGAGCACCAGATTCGATCATGGTGTAAGCGGAGCTGTCATGCGGCAAAGACGTACGAGCCAATTCTGCGATACGATCCTTGATTTCGGTCCAAATCTTCACAATTTGGCTGTGGCGCTCACTCTGGGTAAGCAAACCTTGTTCGAAGTAGTTCTCAACTTCGAGAATACGCTTGTCGCCCTCTTCAATGAGTTCTTTCTTGCCGACAACTTCAGGCAGACCGCCCATGCCCCATGAGTAACCGGAGGCAGTAGCGTACTTGAAACCGAGTTCTTTCAGTTCATCCAAAATACCCGCCGTGAACTCTTGGCCGTAGTACTCAAGAACGTCGCGGATGATATTGGCGAGTTCCTTCTTGGCAAGAATTTTGTTCTGGTAACCGATCTTCTCCGGGAACATGCGGTTCACAATGATACGGCCAACGGTCGTAACGATGTTCTCGCCATTGCGGCGGACGCGAACCCAATCCTGAAGCTTAATCACGCCAGCTTCCTGAGCGTAAACAGCCTCGTCTTCATCAGAGAAGGAGTAGAGATTTTTTTCGTCAGGTTCGGTGTGCGTTGAGGTGAGGTAGAAACAAGCCCAAGCAATATCTTTACCTGGAGTAGCCACCGGACCACCGTAGGAAGGCTTCAAGAGGTTGCGAATGGAGAGCATGAGGTGCTCAGCTTCGTAACGAGCTTCAGCGGTAAGCGGTACGTGCACAGCCATCTGGTCACCATCGAAGTCAGCGTTGTAAGCTTCACAAACAAGAGGGTGGATCTGGATGGCCTTGCCTTCAATCAACTTTGGACGGAAAGCTTGGATACCCAAACGGTGCAGGGTTGGGGCACGGTTCAAGAGCACGTAGCTGTCCTTGGTTACCTCTTCAAGAATGTCCCAAACTTCAGCACGATCGCTTTCGATGAAGCGGTTAGCTGAACGAATGTTGTGCACGTATTCACGGCCAATCAACTTAGAAATAACGAATGGGCGGAAGAGCTCGAGAGCCATCTTCTTTGGAATACCACACTCCGAAAGCTTGAGGTGTGGACCGACCACAATAACGGAACGTCCGGAGTAGTCGATACGCTTACCAAGCAAGTTCTGACGGAAGCGGCCCTGCTTACCCTTCAAGATGTCAGCCAATGACTTGAGCTGACGCTTCTTACCGGTAGCAGCGATAACGGTCTTAGACTGGCGGGCAGAGTTGTCGATCAAAGCGTCAACAGCTTCCTGAAGCATGCGCTTCTCGTTGCGGGTAATGACTTCAGGAGCATTCAAAGCAAACAGGCGGCGCAAGCGATTGTTGCGGTTGATAACGCGACGGTACAAGTCGTTTAAGTCGGAAGTGGCAAAACGTCCACCATCGAGCGGCACCATGGGACGCAAATCTGGAGGGATAACCGGCAAAACGCGAGTGATCATCCAGGCTGGGTTAACGGTGTTCTTGCTCAAAGCCTTGAATAACTTCAAGCGGCGCATGATGCGGTCGTACTTAGCTTTTGAGGAAGTCTCTTCCAATTCAGCATTCAAGACTTTGATGGTCTCAAGGACATTCACGCGCTCCAAAAGCTTGGCAATAGCTTCGGCACCGATACCGGCGTCGAAAATATGACCGTAGCGCATGGACCAATCATGGTAAGTAGCTTCACTAATGACCTTGAGCGGAGCCAACTCCTTGAGATCCTTATCGACCTGGATGAAATCGGTTTCCAACTCTTCAAGCTTGGCGTCAGCGATCTCATTGATACGCTTGAGTTCGGCCTTAAGACCAGACTTATCGTCCGCCAATTTCTCTTCGGCACGAGCCACGTCACGCTTCACTTCCCCTTCGATCATCTTCTTTTTGGCTTTGTACTCCTCCTTCACTTGCTCTTGTGTTTGTACGCGAGCCTCTTCAACAACATCAGTAATGATAAAAGCGCCAAAGTAGACAACCTTTTCAATTTGCTGAACGCTCATGTCGAGCACGGTACCAACTTTCGAAGGTACGCCGCGCAAGAACCAAATGTGGGTGACCGGAGCAGCCAACTCAATATGACCCATGCGCTCACGGCGAACGGAGGTTTGGGTAACTTCTACGCCACACTTATCACAAACGATACCCTTGTAACGGATCTTTTTATACTTACCGCAATAACATTCCCAGTCCTTGGATGGTCCAAAAATTTCTTCAGCAAACAGACCCTGCTTTTCAGGCTTCTGGGTACGGTAGTTGATGGTCTCAGGCTTAGAGACCTCGCCATACGACCAGCTGCGGACTACGTCCGGTGACGCGACCTTAAGACGGATCGAGTCAAAGTCTGTAGATTTGAGCGTTTCAAATTTCATCGACATATGGGCGTTGGCTTAAGCGCGGCGATTAGGCTTGTCTTCACCGAATTCGACTTTTCGGTTGTTCTTGAGAAGCTCGACATCAAGACCCAAGCCCTTCAACTCGCGAATGAGCACGTTGAATGACTCTGGGATGTTGACCTTGGTAATCACTTCACCCTTAATAATGGCTTCGTAAGCCTTGGCACGACCAGGGACGTCATCAGACTTAATGGTGAGAATTTCTTGGAGCATGTGGGAAGCACCGTAT
>JBBUCB010000065.1:0-1704 GCA_038058005.1 Patescibacteria group bacterium
AAGGATTAGTAGACCGGCGGCTTTTCAGCCTCGGGACCTAACCCTTCGTCGAACTCAGGGTGGTGAGTTAATCACTTGTATGTTGTCTGCCAACGAACTCCGTAAAAAGTACCTCGCCTTTTTTTTAAGCAAAGGTCACGCCGAGATTCCTTCGGCCTCTGTCGTTCCCGAGAACGATCCGACTGTTTTGTTCACAACGGCCGGCATGCATCCGCTCGTCCCGTATTTGCTTGGCGAGCCGCACCCAATGGGTAAACGTTTGGTCGACTACCAGCGTTGTATTCGTACCGGCGATATCGACGACGTTGGCGACGACACCCACCTGACATTTTTTACGATGCTCGGCAATTGGTCGCTGGGGGATTACTTTAAAAAAGAGTCGATTGAATGGTCGTTTGAGTTTTTGACGAGCTCGGAGTGGCTGGGGTTGAAGCTCGATCAGCTGTCTTTTACGGTTTTTGAGGGCGATGAGAATACGCCGTTTGATAAAGAATCTTATGATCACTGGATCCGTCTTGGAGTTTCACCAGAACGCATCGCCAAACTTGGCAAGGAAGACAACTGGTGGGGCCCGGCGGGTAAAACCGGACCGTGTGGACCAGATACGGAAATCTTTTATTGGGTCGGTAAAGGCGAGCCACAAGGCAACAAAGGCAGTTACTCCAAAGACTGGATGGAGATCTGGAACAACGTCTTCATGCAATTCAACAAGCAAGATGACGGATCTTTGAAACCGCTCGAGAAGGGCAGTGTCGATACCGGCATGGGGCTTGAACGCACGATCGTAGCTTTGCAGCATCGCAACAATGTTTACGAGACTGAGTTGTTTACCAGCATTCTCAAGAAGCTCGAACAGCTCTCAGGTTTCGAGTATGCCGCCAGCGACGAGATGAAGAAGTCGATGCGCGTTATCGCCGATCACCTGCGAGCAGCCTCGATCATGTTCATGGACGGCGTTGAACCGAGCAACAAAGACCAGGGCTACATTCTTCGCCGTTTGATTCGTCGCGCAATCCGTCACGCCAAGAAGATCGGCATCGATGCTCAGAAACTCGTTGCCCCAGTCGTTGACGAGATTGTGAGCTCGCTCGCCGAAGCCTATCCGATGCTAGACGAGAAGAAAGACAAAATCGTCACGGGTTTGCTCGCTGAAGCTCAGAAGTTTGAAAAGACTTTAGCTCAAGGTCTCCGCGAGTTCTCGAAGCTCTGGGAAAAGAATAAAACCGTTTCCGGTGAAGATGCTTTTAATCTTTATCAGTCTTATGGTTTCCCGTTAGAGGTAACTCACGAGCTCGCACATGAGCAAGGTCTTGAGGTCGATCGTTCAGCTTTCGAAGCCGAGTTTAAGAAGCACCAAGACTTATCTCGTCAGGGTGCCGAGAAGAAATTCGCTGGTGGTTTGGCCGATCATTCGGTCGAGACAACCCGTTTGCACACCGCGACGCACTTACTCCATCAGGCGCTTCGACAAGTGCTCGGCGATCATGTTGAGCAGAAGGGCAGCAACATCACGGCTGAGCGTCTTCGTTTCGATTTTTCCCACGGCGAGAAGATGACTCCAGAACAGATTAAGCAGGTCGAAGACATCGTCAACGAACAAATCAAACGCGATCTTCCCGTCCGTGCCGAGCAATTAACCGTCGAAGAAGCCAAGGCTCGTGGTGCTATCGGACTGTTTGAAGACAAATACGCTCAAATCGGCGG
>JBBUCB010000066.1:0-2258 GCA_038058005.1 Patescibacteria group bacterium
GCCGCCAGCCGGCGGACACGTAGACCGACGAGATTCCGTCGTGCTTCCAGGGCCCCTTCTCCCCCACCTGGTTGTTGCGCAAGTCGGAGTAGGCCAGCTCGTACGTGAGCGGCCAGTATTCCCCGGCGTTGCGGCTCGAGCAGTTCTCGTCGCGGAAGACCATGGCCGGAGGGTTCAGCCACTGCTCGGACACCCCGCTGAAGGGCGGGTTGCAGTTCGAGGGGATGGAGACCTTGGGCACCGGCGTCGGGGTCGGCGGCTTGAGCGCCCCGCACCAGACGTTGCCGTAGACCTCGCACTTGCCATTCGCGAACGGCCCGCGCTTCTCGTGGTTGGTGGCGTCCACGACGTGCATGCCGCAGCTATTCGCAGCCCAGTTCGTCACCATCTGCGTGACGGCGGCATCATCGCAGTCGACGTAGGTCCAGTGATTCGTGCCCGACGGCGGCGTTCCCGCCGAAGCCGTAACGATAAAGGCGTACATCAACCATCGCATGAAAAACCTCCTCAGATTGTGCGGCCAACAGCCTAGCAAGAAATCAGAAAAAACACCAACCGAGACTCCAGGAATACTTTAGATAACTTATCCACTTGACCGAGCAACAAAGCGGTGGTGGAATTAAAACACAATCAGACTCCCCATAGCTCGATAGTTCGAGTTGTGGGGAGTTTCTGTTTTGTCATGGCGCGCTGTGTTCATTAACAACTTAACTACCTATGATGAAAAGCTATGGACTCTTTGGATTCCTCGGACTCCTCAGTCTGTCCGCTGTGCTTGCTGTACCCGCCCGTGCGGAAGACTCACCCCAAGTCTTCATTGTGGAAATCAACTGGGCCGGATCAGAAGTCTCGACGGCAGACGAATGGATAGAACTGGTTAACCTCGGCCAAACCTCGATCGATCTCTCACACTGGGTACTTACGGGTACCGCTACAGGTGGCGGAGCGATCGAAATCGCTGAAGGTACCATCATTGAACCAAGTCATACGCTCCTCATTGCAAACTATGCATTAGGTGATCCAAAAACAACCCTTCTTACAGCTCCGAGTCTAGTCACGACAGCCCTCTCCCTACCCAATTCATCGCTGTCGATCCTACTCACTACTCCAGAAGGTCTTGTCATCGACAATTACACCGATTCCGGTACGCCGGATTTCGGACTCACGGACCCATCGACCTCAATCGAACGCGATCTCGTCACGCTGCTATGGCGATCGAGTACGCAAAGTTTGAACCTCTCATCGATCTCGCAACTTGGCAGTCCGGGAAGTGTCAGTCTACCGGTTGTCATGAACGACGAGCCCATCGAAATGATTGCCCCTCCTAGCCTCCCCATGCCTGGGGAGGAACGCGATAAGCCAACTCAAGTCGAATCCGACTCTGAAGTGATCGAAGTCCCTGTCGTTACCGAGCCTGCGCTTGATCCGGCCATCAACCCCGAGCCGTGTACAGAAGTTGCTCTAATTACGGGCTCGGAAGCTCCTCCTGAAGATCCAACGATCCCTCTTGTCCTGGTCGAACAAACACCGCCAGCCCTAGAGCCTGTACCGATAGCTCCCGAGATCCCGACGGCTCAAATAACGTCAGAAAATCAACTCTTGAACACATCTCGTATCCAGGAAATCGCTCTTGGCGACCTGATCATCAATGAGCTCGTAAGTGACCCAACTGATGATCTTGAATGGGTCGAAATATTGAACGCCAGCTCGTCGACTATCGACCTGACTGGCAGCACCTTGGTTGATGCTGGAGACCACGTTACTTCCCTCCCCGCCGAAAGTTTGGCTGCCGGAAGCTTGCTTGTCATTGAAAACCCAAACGGCAACCTCAACAACTCAGGCGATACCCTAACGCTCATCGATTCGTACGGGACTATCCTCGATACTCTAACCTATGGCACGACCGAAATTCCGGCACCCGAGGACGGTGAGTCCTTAGCCAGGAATTCGGATGGTGTCTGGCTCCTGGCCAGCGCTACACGAAACACCAACAATGTCTTCCCGCCCGTATCCATCGATGAACCAATATCAGAGGAGACGGGACAAAGTCCCGTCTCTACAGCAAACACCTATGACACCCTACCAACAAACGTATATGAAACGCTCACAGACGAACCTCCTGCCGCTATCATCAATTCTGGAACCGCTCAGGGACCAGTGGCGACGACTGACGACGCTGGAGCTACCGGAACCGAACCCATTCACCGGATTGTGGCGATCGCGAAACCCGTAGCTGCTGGGCCAAGCCCAGCAGCTAC
>JBBUCB010000067.1:0-5144 GCA_038058005.1 Patescibacteria group bacterium
TTGCGAACGTGGCGGAATTGGTATACGCGCCAGCTTGAGGGGCTGGTGCCAGCAATGGCTTAAGGGTTCGAGTCCCTTCGTTCGCACCACAAACCGATCTCTCACGGCCCCGACGTAAAGTCGGGGTCCCGACTCCCGAGTGAAAACAAGGGACGTCGGGAGAGGTCGTTTTGTTTTGTCCCAGATGCGAAAAGACGGGCGCCGTGGGCGCCGCGTCTCGAGCAGATCAGAGGACCGGAACACACGTATCGTCGTTGGTGTTCTTCTCGACCTCCGTCTGCTTGTCCCCCTCTTCGACACGCCTCATAGTCATGGAGCCCAAGAGGTCCACCTCGACGAACAGGAACTGGTGTCCCTCCTCGAATTCACCGTCGAACCCCAGGCGCGACGGAAAGACGAGCGGGGTGTTCACCTTGCCACTGATCTCGTTGCCCTGAAGCAACAGATCCTCGACCGGGTACGGTTCCGTACCGTTGTCCCAGATGTCGAAGAACTTGGCGATCTGGACGTCGCCGTCGAAGATCATCTTCCCCATGAGGGGGTCTTCCACGCTGCCCCGGAACAGCTTGAGGGTCAGACGTGACTTCTTGTCGTCGAGCCGGACCTTGGGGTCGAGCTCGGCCTCGCACAGACACCGTCTAAAGGTGCCCACGAACACGTCGGTCGGGGGGCCTTCTCCGCACCCTCCCAGGACGAAGCAGCACAGTACCATGGCGGTCAGCAGACGCACGAACACGTTCCACCTCCCCGCCTCCTCCACAACCACTCTAACACAAGTTTTCAAAAAAGCATGCTTATGTTACCCTTTGGCCATTATGGAAAACATGAATACCGCTCCCAATCCTCAGCAAGATCGCGAAGCTCATAAGGCTGAACAAGCTAAAAATGATCGTCGCCGTGCCCGAAAAGAGAAACTCATGCCCCTGCTTAGACTCTTTGGTATCGCCGCAGTGATTATTGCCGTCATCGGCGGGCTCATCTGGATTGGCGAAACACAAGATGGAAGCACGCCACAACCCTCCCCGATTAGCGGCGAAGTAACTGAAGTCGACCACGTCAAAGGCCCCGAGACTGCTCGTCTCACCTTAATTGAGTACGCCGACTTCCAGTGTCCCACCTGTGCCGCCTACGCCCCTGTCCTCGAGCAGTTGGTGGCCGCCTATCCGGAAGATCTTCGTATCGTCTATCGCTACTTCCCACTCCAAAGCATCCATCCGAATGCTACAATTGCTTCACAAGCAGCTGAAGCGGCTGACATGCAGGGTAAATTTTGGGAGTTCCATGATCTCCTTTTCGCTAACCAGGATGACTGGAGCCGCTTAGCCAACCCACGCGACACCTTTGCTGCCTACGCCCAAGAGCTTGGACTTGATGTTGAAAAGTTCAAAACTGACATGGATGACAAAGCTGCCAAGAACCGCGTGAGCGCCGACTACCGCAGCGGTACCATGGCCGGCGTTGGTGGTACCCCCACTTTCTACTTAAACGGAGAAGCCTTAGAAGAGAACCCACGCGGATTTGATGCCTTCAAAGCTGTTCTCGATGCCAAACTCCAATAATCTATGGTCGAGCGTCTTGCTCACGTCTCCTACGTTCTCACGGAACAGGAATTAGTCTCCCACTCGGGTGCTGATTATGGTTTCCTCAGCGACCCCTTCCTCGATCCCTGGAATTTAGCCATCTTTGGGGCGGCAGTCGCCTTTGTGGGAGCTCTGGTATTTGCCGGTCACAAAGTTCCGGCCATCCGTGACCGGGTCCGCTATTTTCGCGGCCGGGCCCGCTCGTACCAGGAATTCATCCCGTGGATACTCCGTTTTAGTCTTGGAGTAGCCCTAATCGGGGCCGGCAGCCAACAGACCCTCATCTCTCCAGCCGTGCCTGATCAACCTGCTTTTGCCACGCTGCAGCTCGTTCTCGGATTCTTATTGATTGCCGGGCTCGCCCTCACTCCCGCTACCCTCTGTGCCCTGGCGCTCTCAATAGGCGCCCTTATCCTGCATCCTGAACTCCTCGATAATCTTGAAGTCTTGACCGCTCTCATAGCCGTTTTCATCCTCGGGCAAGCCAAACCTGGCCTGGATGATTTGATCGGTATTCCGATGTATACATTTTCTGATAAAGTACGTCGGTTCGTACCCCTCATCTTGCGCGTAGGTATTGGCACCTCCCTGCTGTACATGGCGGTAACCGACAAACTCATGAACCCTCACCTCTTAGGAGCTGTGGTTGAGAACTACGGGCTAACGCACTATCTGCCGCTAACCACAGGCATGTGGGTAGCTTCAGCTACACTCCTTGAGATCGTGCTCGGGATCGCACTCTTGCTCGGCGTCCAAACTCGCGTCATTAGTGTAGTTACTTTTCTGGTCCTCACCCTGTCGTTCTTCTTCTTTGGCGAAGACGTCTATGCGCACGTCACGATTTTTGGTACGTTGTTTGTACTCATGGTAACTGGTGGCGGTGCCTGGAGTATCGATGAAATCTATGTTAAACGCCGACAACGCAGCTAAAGCCTCCCGCTCTCCACAAACTCCTGAAAAAACCTTAAAATACCTGGCTATCACCATGCTCGTCGTGAGTTTCTTGGGGTTTGTAGACGCCACCTATCTGACCATCAACCGCTTTCTGGGCGCCAACCTCCCCTGCACACTGACCCACGCCTGTGACACCGTAACAAGAAGTGAATACTCAACCATCCTCGGCATCCCCGTCGTGGTTATGGGCATCGCGTACTACCTCACGATTTTTTTCGGCGCTTACTTCTACCTTGAGTACCGTTCTCGAACGTATTTTAGGATAACGGCCGCTCTAACCGTATTCGGCTTAATATTTTCTGCTTGGTTTGTTTACGTTCAGCTCGGTATTTTAAATGCCATCTGTCAGTACTGTATGCTCTCGGCCGGAACGTCGACCGGACTATTTATCCTCGGTTTACTCGTCATTAAAATTTCCTCCCCTTCCCGGTTATCAAACGTAAACGCCCAGGAATAGCTCGGATATCAAACTCCTTGGCTTGCAGTTTTTCGCCTCCATCTAAAAACATATTGATGTGGCGATCGGTAAAAACGTGGGCTCGCTTAAAAGGCAGCTTACTTAATTCTGATTTCTTTCCGAACAAAGAAAAATGAGACTGGCGAATAATTAACGACAACCGACCGTCAGTTGGGTCAGTGACGCCCGCGTCATCAGGAAAAGCCAGATTGCGTATAGCAATCGAGGCCTTCCCAGGAATCGTTAACGTAAACGAATCTTCACAAGACACGACCGCATCACTTGCCTCACATTCTAAGGCATGCAAAAAACGGCGACCATTCACTTCGCCAACGTCGATCTCCTGGACAAGACGGGCCGACAGGATATCGCAAGCGGCTACGCCGGTCGGAATACCGAGTAAATCTGCGAACACACTTTTATTGTTCATGGGCAAGTACCCAAGAACAGTTCTTGTGTCCCCCACGGCTTCGATAGCTTTTCGGAAGGTATTATCGTCACCGACAGCCACTAAAGTTTGGGCGCCTTCGTCAATTTCATCACGAATAACTTCTAGTCCATCACGAAACAAAGCCAGACGAGTGATCTTGCCCATGATACCAAGGTCGGTAAGACGTGTCTCGAGTAAGGCTACGTCACGCTCGTATTTCCGATCTTGGAGAAAAGTATCGTAGAAGTACGAATACACAAAAACTTATTCGGTCTCTTCCTCAGCCGCCACGGCCGCTACACGCTTACCGCGAGCAGGTTTAGCTGGCTCTTCAACACCCATGCGAACAGTTCCGTTGATCTGAGAACCGGCACCGATCGATAAAATTTCGGCCGCCAGGTCGCCAGAAAACTTCGAAGACGGCAGCATGTCGAGTTTGGCATTGATGCGCATATTACCGTGAACTTCACCGGCAATCACAGCATTCTCGGCCTTAATATCGGCATCAACCTTGGCTTCTGGTCCAATTTGTAAATCTCCGGTGGCGTTAATCGTGCCGCGAACCTCACCTTCGATAATAATATTGCCTTCGACCACGAAATCTCCCTCTACGCGCACACCTTTGGCCACAATCGTCTCGCTACCACCATTCTTCGCCATAGAAAATGCCACAATTCACAAAATATTACATTTCTTTCAAGACTTCAATGCCGAGTGTGCCCATAGCATTCGACAACGTTTGACGAACGGCGTCAAGCAAGCCTAGGCGAGCAGCCACGCGGTCGTGGTTATTATCGTCTAAGATTCGCACCGCTTCATAGTAACGAGCAAACTCTTGGGACAACTCAAAAGCATACTGAGCAATCGCTGAAGCTCGGTATGTCGCCCCAGCGCCCTGCACGACATCCGGCAACTTGGCGATCATCTTCAAGAGCGAGCTCTCAAGCGGATGCGTCAGGAGCTTGGCCTGCTGCTCGGGAGCGATCTCGGCCTTGTTTAACAGCGTGTGAATGCGAGCAACCGTATAGAGCACGTACGGAGCCGTGTAGCCCTCCGCCGACATCGCTTCATCCATATCGAACGTGAGCACCTTTTCAGGATCCTGGCGTAACATCACAAACTTTACGCTGGCAATCGCTAGCGTCTTGGCGGTCGAGGCCACCTTGCGTGTTGACCAGTCCGGATGACGCGCTGTGGTCTCCTTCACCAAATTGGCGTACATCGTGTCGTACATGTCGGTCCAACGCACAATATTGCCCTTACGTGAGCTCATAGCCCCATCCGGAAGCGTGACCATGTCGTACGGCAGGTGGTCGACTTCGCCCGGGAAGCCCATGAGCCCCAAAGTAACGATCAGTTGGCTCATGGCCAGTGATTGACGATTATCGACCACAATGATCAAACGATCAGCGTCGTAGTCGTTCTCTTTCTTATAGGCTAAAGCTAGGTCCTTGGCGTTGTAGAGCAAGGTGCCATCTGATTTACGCAGAAGATTCACACCGAGACCCTGTTTTTCCAAGTCGACGATTACGGCACCTTGGCTCATCTTGGCTACGCCTTCGGTAAGCAAACGCTTCACGATTTTATGCGTATCATCGATAAGATCGTGCTCGAGATAAATATGCTCGAGTTCAAGACCGAATTGATCAAAAATCTCCTTCAAACCATCAATTGACCATTTCTGAGTCTTCTTCCAAAGTGGCACCCACTCGCCTTCCATGAG
>JBBUCB010000068.1:0-11519 GCA_038058005.1 Patescibacteria group bacterium
TAATCATTGCTTGATACATCGTTTTGATATGGTTATCTAAATTGTGAAAGTCCACGTCCGGAAGATCTAGGATCTTTCAGCGACGAGCGGCAGTTTAACTGAATTGAAAAAGCCTGTCAAGCACTCCCCCAGCAGTTTCTGGGGATGAAAACGACCCGATTACTCGGGCCGTTTCATCTGTTCTTTGCGCCACTTTTCGATGGCTTTGTGATTCCCGGACAAAAGGACGGGAGGAACCGCTAAGGTTTGCTTATTTTTGAGGGTATAAACCTCGGGCTTGGTGTACTGCGGATACTCAAGCGACCCTTCTTCGCCATGGGATTCCTCATTCAAGGTATCCACATTCCCGAGGACGCCGGGCAGGTTTCGGGCAATAGCATCGATCATAACCAGGGCTGGGAGCTCCCCGCCTGTAAGGACATAGTCCCCAATCGACAAGGCCTCGTCGGCGACTACTTCCTGGACGCGATGGTCAACTCCCTCGTAACGACCGCACAAGAAGATCACCTGATCATATTCAACTAGTCGCTTGGCATCGGCTTGTCCAAATCGCTTACCAGAAGCCGACGTCAAAACCACGCGGACACTCGGCTTCTTAGTCGATCGTTTAAGGATCTTCTTAATGATCCCCGGAGGCTTTAAACGAATGTCAGCGACAGCATCTTCAAACGGCTGCACGGTCATAACCATGCCAGCCCCCCCACCATAAGGAGTGTCGTCTACCTTCTTATGTTTATCTCTAGAGTATTTTCGTAAATCGTGACCCTCAATTTTCAAAAGCTTTTTCTTCTGGGCCTTACCCAAAATCGAGGCCTCGGCATAAGGCGCGATTACTTCTGGAAAAATGGTGATGACGTCGTAGCGTTTCATAGCTGACAAAGTATATAGCATAGAAATGACGAAGCGCGCGACCCGAGAGGTCACGCGCTGCGAGGAGCTACCCCGTACTTTTCCAGCACTCGGGCACACTCGGAGTACTTCTGCTCAATCTGATCCCAACACCCCTGGTCCGCAAGCTCCGGCGTTCCGAGGGGATGGGCTTCGAATGAAGCAGCTAGCGACATGAAATCGCTAAGAGCTTGGAGCCGGCTCCGGGCCAGCTGATCCAAGAAGCCAGCCTGCGTAGATCTTCCCGTTGGCGGGAACTCGAGCACGTGTCGATAGTACGCTCCCTCTTGAAGGAAGCGCATGACCGCGACCGTAGCCCGGTAACGCGGATCCTGAGCAATGTCTCGGAACGAGTAGCCTCTACCCTGCAGGATGATCTCGAATTCGAGCCAGGTACGCGCTCTATCTCGGGCTCGTCCGAGGAGCCGGACGACCCAGAAAGGAGCGAAGATGAGCAAGAGCACAAAACGTGCCGCGAGCTTCCTGGCCTTCCAGCCTCGCCACAAGTCTGAGTCGGGATCTTCCTGCAACTCGCTCAGCTGCCGATCGATACCGTTGAGGAGCGGCCACGTAACCGCGAGCTTGAAGGCTATGTAGAGAAGGAAGGCCCACCAGTAGCGATACTGGGTTAGGGCCACGAGGGAGCCGATCACCGTGATCGCCGCCAGGCTGACACGAGCCACCGACAAACGCCAGATCAAGCGCTCTTGCTGCACTCGGGAATCCGTGGAGCTATGCGCTTCCCAGATGGCCCGAAGGTGCTGCTTGCCGCCGTGCGGCAATGGCGCCGTCGTCTGAAACAGATCTTCAAGACGAAGAGGAAAGGACATGTGGTCTCCATCGATACCCGCGGTATCGAACGCAGCAGCCTAGTCGATTTCCTGAGAAAAATCAAATCTCCCTGTAAACACGAATCCCGCATCAGGCCGACGTCGTACGTCAGCGACCGATGCGGGGCGAAGCGCGCCCGGGGCGTTGAACCAGATGGTGGATAAATATATTTACAGCCCGGCCAGGCTCTGGTGGACTGTAACTAACTAAACTCCCCAATGCCTCGAGAATGAGGTCGTTGGGGAGTTTGTTGTTTAAGTCTTAAACTGGGCTCGTAGGCCAGGCGCCAGACATGGCGACGACCCCTCCTTACCTCCCCTTAGCAGGGGAGGAAGCAATATGACATTTGTAAACAATCGAGCAATGATTAGCGACCTCAGGAAAAAGCTGAGACAAAATATGACCAAAGCCGAAGTAAAATTCTGGCTAGCAGTCAAAGGACGCAAGGTCGGGGGCATTAAATTTAGACGTCAACATAGTCTCGACTGGTACATTGTTGATTTTTACGCAGCCCAACTAAAACTAGCAGTTGAGATTGACGGCGACATTCACGATACACCCGAAGCTATAGCTAAAGACCAACAACGCTCCCAACATCTCGTCTCACTCGGTGTACGTGTGATTCGTTTTACGAACGATGACGTCCTCGATAACTTGCCCGGCGTCCTCGATCGTCTACGCGGGCACTTCCCCTCCTGAGTAAGGAGGGGTTAGGGGTGGTCGGAGCATTCTGCCATCGCCAAACAAAAAAAACTAGCCCGAAGGGCTAGTTTTTTTGTTTCTCACGAGTTTAAAACGTCAGGCTATCGACCGAGGCATCGTCCATGTCCGCCATAGGAGCAGGAGCGGCCATTGGAGCCGCTGCAGGAGCTGCAGCGCCAAGGCTCATGTCTCCGCTTGGAGCTGGACCACGGCGCTTGCCGTTGTCCGGAGCATCGATACGGAAACTGATACGCATGTTGCCCTTGGCTCCGAGCGTTGCGAGCAAGGTTCGGATGGCGACCGCAGTCTTACCGCCCTTACCAATCACGTAACCGGTATCTTCGGGAGAAGTGTGAACAGTGATCAAAACTCCCTGTTCGTCGACCTTGCGATCTGACTTCACTTCCTCTGGCTTGTTCACGAGTGCCTTCACTATGTATTCCACGAACTGCTGGTCAAACTCCATACAAGATTTTATTACAAGTTCTCTATGCTTTTAGTATACAACAGTTAGGCGGCTGCCTGCTCAGCTGGAGCTTCGGCCTTTGGCTCGGCAGCCTTGGGCTTAGCGTCCTCGATAGCTTTACGGCGGCTGGCTGACAAACTGATGTTGTTGACCTTGTCGCCCTTTACGAGCTTACGGTCAACAAACAAGTTGTGGAGACCCTTCGAAGCCTCAGCACCCTTCGACAACCAGTACTTGATGCGCTCTTCGTCGAGCTCGGCCTTGGCACGATCCTCGCGAGGGTTGATGTTACCCAAGACTTCGATAGCTGGTGACCATGGGTCACGAGTCTTTTCCTGAAGAACGATACGGTAATACGGCTGCTTGCGCTTGCCGGTGCGTGAGAGACGGATGGTTAGCATAACTAGCTAAAGTAGATAGTAGACGGTAGATAGCTGTGAAAAATGTTTGCGAAGCTGTCTACCGTTAACTGTCTACGGTCTACAGAGCAACCATCTACCATCAACTATCTACCTGGTTAATTTGGCAGAAGGGTATCTTTTGACTCGATCTTTGTCAAGGCCTGTAGGGGCAAAAGAGCACCCTACCGTTGACAAACCCCCAATAAACCCGTAACCTTAGCTGTTCGTTCACCGAGGAGGTTTCGATGTCGAACAACCACAGCCGTACCCAGATCCTGTTCGTTCCCGCCGAGCTCATCGATCCGGTGAACCAGCTGTCCTCGAGGACCCTCGCGCGCTGTAAAAAGGCGTTCGAGCTCTGGCAGACCGAGAAGTTCGACTTCCTGGTCGTCACCGGCGGCCGCTTCCTGCCGCCGAGCCGCCAGACCACCGCGGCGGGCGTGCTGATGTCCCGCTGGTTCAACGAGAAGGGCGTCAACCCTGAGCACATCGTGATCGAGGAAGAGTCGTTTGATACCTTCGAGAACATCTCCGGGAGCGTCCAGGCCATGCAGGCCCGCGGTCTCGGCGATCCCCAGCAGTGGGATATCACGATCGTGACGCAGCGCCAGCACGCCGCTCGGTTCGAGATCAGCTTCTGGAACATGTACCAGCTCAAGATCCGCTCCGAGCGGCCCGACTACAGACTGGGTCCTATCGAGTGGTGCAAGGAGTGGCTGTTCATCCTCGTTCACCTGTTCGATCCGTACGGTCGCGGTAGCCTAGCCCGGCGCAACCGCGACGATCGTCGCCTGGCTGCCTACGGAGAGTAGCCCTCACGGGCTCGTCAAAAGCCGCGTTCTCGGAGAATCGTCTCCGGCAAGAACGCGGCTTTCGCATTTTTATGCGCTAGTCTTTTTCTCCCCAAACAAGCAGTAACCGTTTTCCAAAACCTCCCCTCTCCTGTCGACGTTTCACTCGAACACTTTCAATCTCGGCTGGATCGATAAACCGGATCTCACAAAGAGTTTTTATGACCTCCGCTAGATCGGCTAGCTCTTTCACGAGCTCGTCGCGGCCTTGTGCCGTCTGCACTTCGGCCGCCTCCTCCCCCACCTTTCGCAACAAGGCAACTGCAAAATCGGCCTCGCTTAGCGTCTGTATTTCATATTGTTTACCCAAGCCCTCCATAATCTCCGAAATCCGATCACGAACAAGCTTGTTGTAGGCAATCTTTTCCATATACAGACAGTATAGAAAATCCTCACAGAATATAGAATAGCGAAGAGCGCGTCGTAAACGCGCTCTTATGACTGTTGCTCGAGATCGCCGACCTCGAACAGCAGTTGATCGATGATGGCAACACCGGCGGCTACTTTGGCCGTCATATCCGCCTCGTTACCCACGCGATAGATACGCGGGTGAGGCGCGATAAAGCGTTCGAGTCGTTCGTGTAGCGCAGTGGCCTGGGCGTGAGCTCGCTCTCCGCGTGCTCCGTTCAGATGGCAGCACCGCAGCCAAACATCCTCAGTGGGCATAGCCACAAGAATCAACGCCTGGTAACGAGCCAGCACCGACTCCTGAGCTTCGACGCCCGGAATTGCTTCGTGACCGCCGTAGACCCAGGTCCCCTCACCCACGATACGATCCGTCACGAGCATGACGGCCTTCCGCTCAAGGGCAGACCAACTGGCCATGGCCTCGAGCAGCCGACGAAAATCGTCTACGTCGAGCGCGAATTGAGGATCGTCACGCGGGTGCCACAGACCATGGCCGTGCAGCACCGTTGGGCCCTCGGGAACGAGCATGATGTGCTCACGATCCCTGAGAGCCTCCCAAATGACACTCTTACCTGCTCCCGGTCCGCCAACAAGGCCGACGGTCGGGATACCGCAGGGCCGACGCTGCATGATCACCTCACAGGTGGCGAAACCTTAGGGGAGAACGACCTCACCGTCAATTATTCGTAGTCAAAAACTACTGAAGGATCTATGAAAGCCTCAAGCTCGCTTTCATTTTGGACGTAACCCCGTAACTCAATATCCGTGCCTTTGTGAATACCTAAATGCAGATGCATACGGTTATCAGACGTCTCGGCTGTCTTATGCTCGCCGAGTATGCCAATCACATCGCCGGCCTTCAGGGCGTCCTTGAGCTCAGGCTCGATAGAGGCAAGGTCGAGATGGCCATACAAAACTGTCACTTCTTGACCTTGATAGACACACTGCTGGATAAAGGTGCCTCCGTAACCTTCAACGTCGTTCCTATAAACTACCTCGCCGTCGCAAATAGCATAGACCTTCACGTCTTGACCGATCTCATCTCCGAAGACCTCGTAATCAAGAGCTGAGTGAAAGCCCGTAAAGCGTTCAGGCGGGTCGATTGGGTTCTGCTCGGGATCTGGAGTAACGTACAAACCAAACGTCAGCAGCTTCGGGCGATTATCGGAGCGATCAAGCGGCTGATGTAACCCCTCAGGAGATCGACCAACCTCAAGGCAGCCAGCTCCCAAGACTAAAACTGCGACCAAAATGAGGGGTGAGATTCGGTAGAAGTTCATATCTTGTCACTATACTCCAGCTTTAGTTTTCAGAAGCCCTAGGGTATGCTCGTTTCATGCGCAAAGAACCGGTAATCAGCCCATCTCCAGCAACCGATAAAAGCACCTGGCAAAGTGTTTTTTTGGGTTTGTTGCTCGTGATCCTCGTGAGCCTAACCTTCTATTATCGTGACTACTTGAATTTCAGTACCCTGAAGGATTTGCAGCACTCCTTCTTCCCTTGCAAGGCCCCGATCACCTACTCTCTAGAAAATATCGACGACCGTTTTGGCATTACCGAGGCACAATTTCTTGAAGTCACTCTGAAAGCTGAACAACTCTGGGAAGATGCTCTTGGTCAAAATCTTTTTGAGCTAACTGAAGACGGTGAACTTGCTATCAATCTAACCTACGATTACCGCCAGGCCGGAACGGAACGACTGCAGGAGCTTGGCCTCAACATCCAAAATAATAATGCCAGCTACGAGGACTTAAAAACACAATACGACGACACCTACGCCGCTTATTTAGCTCAAAAGGGAGAACTTGATAGCATGCTTAAGAACCACGAGGCTCGCAGTGCTGCCTACACCAAAGAGGTTGAACGGACCAATAACAACGGCGGTGCCACCCCACGCGAATATCGCCAGCTCGAAGCTGAACGAGAAGCCTTAAACGCCGAGGCCGCAGCCATCAACGCCAAGGTCCAAGCGATCAATGTCAGTGCCGATACCGTCAACATTCTGGCCGATGCCTTGAATGACCTGGCCGATCGCCTCAACCTCACCGCCTCCCACTATAACAACATTGGCGATGCTCTAGGTGACGAATTTGTCGAAGGCACTTTTGGCGCCAGTTCCCATGGTGATGAGATCACCATTTACCAGTTTGAGGACCGCGATAAGCTGGTTCGAGTATTAGCTCACGAACTAGGCCATGCTTTAGGCCTTGATCACGTAGAAGATCCTGAGGCCGTCATGTACCGCCTGAACGAAAGTGAAAATGGCGATTTAACCGAGGCCGACCTCACCGCGCTTAAAGATTTGTGTAAAATCGACTAGATCCGAGTTTTTATTGACAAAATCGCAATTTTCTGCTATCATATCTGGTTGACTTGAACGCCGATTTCCGGCTTTTCGAGCTCAATGCCGCTTTCCCAAGAGGTGTTCGATGTCCGACGTCTGGTCCTCCCGTTTCGCCGCCCGTCTCGAGCAGTTCGGCCTGACCGGCCATCCGCTCCTCACGCGGGTGCTGACGGCCTACGTCATCGTCCCCAGCAACGCCGTCTTCGACTACAAGCTCGGCAAGTACCTGCCCGTCAAGGCGGGACGCGTCGAGCTCGGCCAGCACCTGCTCGCCGACCTCTGCCGCAACCCCCTGGCGATCATGCGCCAGCACGGGTACAAGCCCGGCCAGACGTGCGGGATCATGGGGGTGATGCACGGCAACGTGGAGATCCGGCCGTTCCGGCTGGAGGAGGTCACCCCGACCGCGATCGCGCTCGAGCTCGACGGCCAGTACCTCGGCTACGTTCGCGAGGACGGTGTCTTCTACGCCGCCACCCCGGACGCCGACGAGTTCGTGGCCTGGTTCCAGGCCACCGACATGGGACACTTCCGCAACGAGCAGGATCCGCCCCCGGCCACCAGGACGCACCGCGGCCTGGAGCTCGCCGTCTCGAGCCACGAGCTCGCGGTGATCGCCCACGGCGGCTACCTGGAGCGCAAGTTCCGCGCCCAGCAGTCCGCCACGGCCGACATCGAGTCCCCCACCCTCACCACCCCCATCCAGCAGGAGATCTACGCGTAGCGCAGACCGCGCCCGCATGAAGAACCGCACCTCGCGGACTTCAGCGGGTGCGGTCTCTTCATTTTTATTTACTTTTTCCAACGCTTCAAAGTGGGGACTTGGTACCACATCATGGTACGAATCCACCAAGGGTGCTTTTTCTCTTTCATGTTCTTATCGAGGTTCTTACGAAAATCTTCCATCGGCCCAGCCTGGGTAAACTCTCCGTTCACATAACAAAAGCTGCAGTACTCAGTCGACTTCGAACCATCGGCATTTGTTCCCCCGCCTTTGATATCTTTCGACAACGGCATTGAACAGCTCTCACACTGCTTTCCGATCATGAACATAGCTTATAAATAACTACTTATTCTCAAGTTCGTGGACTCGGCGAGCCAGTGAACGGACTTTCTCGATAAGGATGGGCGTCTCCAGCACGTGATGGGCCTCCAAGGCTCGATAACGCTCTTCCCAAGACAACTCCGGCTGATCGCGATGCTCTTTGACACCGATCCAAGTGTACTCGCTCAGGATTCGATCGAGCTCCTTGTCGGTGATTGTTCGGTCAGAATCAATCATAGCTTACTTCTTGATCGCACGTAGGGCCATAAACATCGGGATCTCGGTACGAGCGCGGTTCTCGGCTTTGGCCTTAGGACCGGAGTCGCTGTTGCGATGAGAAATCCATTCCTCGATGGCGTCGACCATGAAACCGGCCTTGGCGAGTTCCTTGATGTAAGACTCGAGAGGGCGGTGGTATGAGTACGTCACTTTGCTGCGAGGGCCCTCCCCCGGATTAGCGACGATCGGAATCTCGTTCGGCGACAAGTAGGCATCAACACGGCGATACTGAAGACCGCGCTTTTCGTCCCAACCCCAACCGGTCTGACGTGGGATACGAAACATCGGATGGTTCAAAACAATGACGAACGGAGCACCGGGTTTCAAAACCTTACCGGCATCACGGAAGACGGCGGCGAAGTCGTCGATATTTTGGACAGCGAGGTTACAGGCGGCTCCGTCAAAACTCTTCTCGTCATAGTAACGAGCGAAGTCGGTAGCGTTGGCTACGCGGAAAGTAGCGCCTTTAATCTTTTTAGCTTCGGCCTGCTTGATCAGGGTCGAGGAAATATCTAAACCGAGAATTGTGGCACCGGTGTTGGCCACGGCGCGAGCAAAAGAACCTTCGCCGCAGGCGATATCGAGGTAGCTCTTACCCTTTACTGGGAAAAGCAGGCGCAACGAGCCTGGAAAAATCACTTCAGCTTGAAAAGTATCCTCTTCTTTCAAATGTTTGCCGTACCATTTGGCAACCGGTTCCCAAGAACCCTTCGCGCCCTTGGCTCCGTAAGGGGCTGGGCGATTCGAAGCATTCGGACGGCGGCCTGGGCGGCGGGCCGGACGAGCATCGGGCTTTTCGGCTTCGTTGAAGTTCAAAGGCATAAGAGGGGTAGCCTACCTGAAATCCGATCACATGTAAACCCCGGGCTTGTTATTACGATCGCGGTACCACTGATGGGGGTTGTTGCGGATGTAGACGCGAATCTCCTCAAGACCTACGGCGTATCGAATAACCTTGTCATGATACCGATCTTGCCAGGCAAAATCTGCATGGCCTGCGATGGAAATCGATCTCGTCACACCGGCCTTCCATTGGCCGATTATCGCACCCAGGGAATTTGCACGCAAAGTATGGCCGGCAGCTGGTTGGAGATTTTCTGGTGTGCGTAATTTGAGTAGAAAATGTACATGATTCGGCATGATCACGAAGGTGTCGATTAAAACGTGCGGTCGCCTGTCCCGTAACAAGACGATCTCTTGCAATGCGATTTGCCCTATCGGCGACAATGCCATTTCAGCACCCTTATTTGCCGCATCAACCACTTCACCGAAATAATGATTACGTTTATGTGTACAAATGGTGACAAAATACCATCCCGGTTTGGCGTAATCCCACCCAGCAAGTCGAGCCGATGGAATTCGATATCGATCACGAAATTTTTCATTTGGCATATCGTATCGCTCCGCGAATATCACCGTAGAGACGGCCGTAAGGCCGTCTCGCGCGCCCGCACCCGCGCCATCACCCGCAACGGGGTGCGGGCGTAATGTGCGAGACGGCCTTACGGCCGTCTCTACGGTGTGGGATCGCAATGCGCATGCAATGTTGCCATCGCGTTTACGTTCGGCCGACCGTCCCTACCGCCTCGCGCTTCCGCCATCTGCGATATCCTCTAAACGCACGGATAATAACGAACTAATCCCCTCATCCCCCATCGTCACGCCGTAAAGGGTATCGGCCTTTTCCATGGTGGCCCGGTTGTGCGTGATGACGATGAACTGAGTATGAATCCGGAGCTCATTCAAGATGTTGGCAAAACGAACCGTATTGGCCTCGTCCAAAGCCGCATCGACCTCGTCGAGTACCACGAATGGCGATGGGTTGGTCTCCATGATGGCTGACAACAGGGCGATCGAGGTCAGCGCACGCTCTCCCCCGGACAACAAATTCAACGCCTTGAGCTTTTTGCCTGGAGGCGTAGCCTGAATATCGATACCAGCGACCGCATCTTTGCGATTGGCGACGCGTTTCGTGATGGCTTCAAGCGATTCCTCGTCCTCGTCATTGTGTTCCTCCGCCACTTGTTCCATGGCACGGTCGAGCACGACCTTGTTCTCCTCGACCACATCGTCCTGAGTCATTTTGACGAGTGAACAAGAGCCGCCACCAAACAAGACTTTGAAATATTTTTGGAAATGCTCGTTGATCGACTTGAAAGCTCGCTCAGACTGCGAACGGATCTCTTCGTCAAGCTCATCAACGATCTTTTCGGTCGAGTTAATCGCTGAACGGAGATCGTAAACCTGAGTCGACAAGAACGTAAAGCGCTCGTTGACCTCGTCATGCTCCTTCACAACCTCCGGATCGATACCCCCGATCATCTCAAGCTGATGACGAACCCGAACCATCTTGTCATGGAGCTCCTGAATGTTCTCGGCCCGGGTCTCGGGAGCCTTCTGGATCATCTCCCCCGTTCGTCGATCTCCAATTGCGTCACGCGATTCGACCATGATCGACTCAATCCGGGTTTCAACGCGAGCCAGCTCGACACTATGCGCGTTACGCTCGTTCTCAAGCTGCATGACCTCGGCTTGAAGCTGGCGAAGCAATCGCTGGAAGGCAAAAACTTCGCTCTTCGAAGCCGACGCTTCTCGAGCCTTGGCGTCCATCGCTCGCTCCGCCTCTTTGACCTTAGCTTCAGCAGCTTTAATCGAGCCATTCGCGGTGTCGAGATCTGCTTTATGCTTAGGATCGACCTTAAAATCTTCTGGGTTAGGCTTGATAAGACGATCTCGCAGCTTGCTCGAGCGACCAAGCGCGCTTTCGATCTCCCTTGCAATGGCGTCGAGATCCTCTGGCCGTACAGACGGCTGTGAGGCCGTCTCTTGCCCCTGGCCTAACCATCGCTTCACGATGCCAAACAAACGCTCATGCACGGAAGCGAGCTCCTTCACTTCCCCAATAATGTCGGTCAGTGGCAAAGGCGCCCACGATGACTGAGCCCGAACCTTGGCAAGCTCAATCTCACGCTCAATAGCAAAATGCGCTTTGCGGGCAGCGGCCAGTTCTTCCTGCGCCGTCTTGTAAGCCGACTGGTATTCCTGAACCCCGCTCGTGTCGGTCACCTTGCCAGCCTCGGCCTTTTCCATCTCGGCGAGCTTGGCGTCTCCGGCAGCGAGTTCTCCCTTCTTAGCATCGACTTTTTGGGTGGCAGTTTTAACGCGAGCATCGATCGCTAGCTTCTCGTCCTGGAGGTTCCAATATTGAGTACCAAAATAGTTCGCTGACAATTCTTTGAGTTCGGCTTCAACTTTTTAACGCTCATTCAAACGTTTCACCTGGCGCTTCAGCAAGATCAAACGT
>JBBUCB010000069.1:0-3334 GCA_038058005.1 Patescibacteria group bacterium
TCAAGCTCCTGGATGGTCTTCATGAACAGGTTGAGGATCGCCTGCCAGACAGGCGCGGCGAGGTCTCGACGCTTGTCCATCACGGTTCGCAGGCTGTGGAGGATGCGGATGCTGGGACCAGTCGACAACGGCCGGTTCTTGAACGGGCCGAGCTGACGATCGATTTCGGCCAGAATGGCTGTACGATCGTGTTCCGGCAGGTTCTTGATGTTCTTGAACTTGTCGATGAACTCTTCCATGATGGAAGCGGTCAATGCCATGGATCCCCCGTGGTTGGTCACTGAGTCATGATACCTTAGTCGAACGTAGGTACAGGACTAATTTAGAATACCAATTGCCAAATTTCAGGTCAACCGTGTATCCTCTTGGTATTGTATGACCAAGGTAAATATTGCCCAGGGCGAGAATCGGAGGAAAGTCATTCGGGAGGTAGTCGATAAGCTTGGCCAGCCGTTTATTGATAAAATCAAAGACGCCAAGCTGATTTTGCTTAAACCCGACCTCGTGCACCACGAGCTGCAATTAGCATCGGTCCACGTCGATACTATTCGTGGGATCCTCGACGTCATCCGAACGTACTCGAAAGCCCCGGTCGTGGTCGCGGACGCGGCTCATTTTGGCACCAAAGCTGGCTTTAGGAATTTTGGCTACGAGCGTTTGCTCGAGCATTACTCAGATATCAAATTAGTCGATCTGCAGGATGAGCCCTTCGTTGAGCAAACATTCACGAGTGAAACAGGCGATCAGACAATTTTGCGACGTCCCAAGCTGGCCATGGATGCCGACTTCACGATTTCCGTTTCGAATTTAAAGATTCACAAAGATTACGGCGCCGCACTCTCGGTCAGTAATTGGGCCGAGGGCACCATGCTCGTACCACCACGGATCACTATTCAGGGTCGTGTTTGGTCGCGTTCACCGTGGCTGTCGATAGGTGGATCAAAGTCTATGCACCAGATGCTCGCTTTTCTCTATACCCAAAAGCCCTGCGACGTAGCCGTGATCGATGGTATTCTGGCTATGGAAGGCGATGGGCCGGTAAATGGCGCTCCCGTTGCTATGGGCGTGGCCTTAGCGGGCTTTGACGCCGTGGCTGTCGACGCTATCGCGGCTACCTTGATCGGACTCGATCCACATGGCATTGGTTATCTCGAAATGATCGCTCAAGCCGGGAAGGGCGTGAATGAAATGTCGAAGATTGACGTTCCGCCGCTCCAGATCATTGATCTCACTCGTCCGTTTCAGTTACCAGTGACTACACGCGATCACTTACTCGATTGGCAAACGTAATATGTCCACTATTATTTTCCCGGGTCGTTTTCAACCTTTTCACAACGGTCATCTCATGGTCGTCCAAGGAGCCATGAAGCTCTCTGACGATGTGGTAATCGTCATTTGCGATGGCAAGACGACCCCCCATAATCCCCCCTCAAAAGAGGGGGGAGGTGAGAGCAATATGTTCACGCTCGATCAGCGTCGCGACATGATTGGGGCAGCTTTACTCGCGGTCGATATCATGGACGTCACCATTGCAGTCGTACGTGACTCAGAATCGGATGAAGAGTGGGCTCACCACGTGCTTGACGCCGCTGGCAATCCTGCCGAGCCGATCGTTTGGAGTGGCAATGAAAACGTGCGAAAAATTTTCGAGGCCAAGAAAATCGCTACTAAAAAGATCGTACCTGTTCCTGGGATTGTGGGCGAGGAGATTAGAAAGATGATTAAAGACAAAAATCTGGCCTGGCGTTCAAAAATCCCTGCTGGAGCCATGGATGTCATCGTTGACGCTAGCAAATAAACTAAAAGTGAGAAGGCCCCGTCATCGCTTACGCGACGCGGGGCCTTTTACGACGACGAACAGCGAGGCTGTTCAGGTGAGCGGCGAACCGACGTGCTTGCCATGTGCGGCTTGCGTCAGCACGAGTTGGAGCTCTTCGACTCCGTGCTCGTTCTGCAGTCGATGTCCGAGGCGGACGGCGGTCTGCATGATCAGCTCGAGCTTCACGGAAGCCGCTTCGAGGGTGGGCTGGTTGGTCACCAGCTGGATGAGCCACTCACGACAGGGGCCTGCCGACTTGCCCGCGAGCAGGACGGCGGCCACGTGGAGCGGCAGCGAGAAGGGATGCTCTTCTCGCATGAGCTGGTTGTCGATGACGGCACTGACATCGTAGCGGTCGTGCAGAGCGAGGATTTCGCCCACGTGATGATCACCGGGCGGCGGGAGAGGAAGACCATTCATGGCCTGAACTCCGACGAGGAACGGTTGGGGTTGATGTGAACCATTCACCTAACTACGATAAAGCATTTGTGACGAGTGTCAATTGAGATGTGGACATCTCCTCGTTGAGGTTGAAATTGGAGAGACCCCGGACATCGCGCGTGACGCGAGCCGGGGTCTGCGTGAGGCGTTGGGTACTTGTTCAGCAGCCGACCGCTTCCAGGCCGCGCATCTCGAGCACGGTCTGGTAGCGCGCCGGCAGCACCAGCCCGGGGAGGTCGGAGACCAGGACGATACTGTACATGCGGTAGACATCGCTGATGATGCCGCGCACCACCGTCTCTGCAGTACGCGACTGGGGACGGTGGGTCTGGAGCACGATCAGGGCCGTGGTCAGAACACGCATCCGAGCCTCGTGACGAGTGGGCCAGTTCGGTAGCACTTCGAGGACCCAGTCCCGAAGTGCATCATGGCTCTGCGTAGCCGCCGGGATCTCGAGGTGGACCGCGGCCGCCAGTAGGGCGATGTGCATGTAGTCGGTCGGCTCAGGTCCGAGCTGAGCCACTTCGCGTTCCACGATCGAGGCAGCCTCGATCGGCTTTTGCATCAGCTCGACGAGCTCACGAATGTTGGTCATGCGGTACCTGGGGTGGAGGTGGGGGAGGTTGTGCCGCGTTAGATTAGCCGTAAAACAGCTATTCGTCAATCAAAAAGCTGATTGTGGACATCTCTTGAAGCCGTTTAAAGGGCATGTTATCCTAACCGTACAAAATACGAACATACCCCCTGCAGGGCAACCTGTTGGGGAGATTGCTATTTTCTAATCTCTGCTAATTCCTAATGACTAATATCTCGACGATACATGGCTATGCCCTTCAAGCTTCATTCCGACTACGCCCCGGCTGGTGATCAGCCCAAGGCCATTGAACTGCTCACGAAAGGCCTTCGTGACGGTTTGGATCGCCAAACACTGCTTGGTGTTACGGGTTCTGGAAAGACGTTTACGATGGCGAATGTTATTCAGAACGAGCAGCGACCTACGTTGGTAATCGCCCACAACAAAACTTTGGCAGCTCAGTTGTGTAACGAGTTCCGTGAGTTTTTTCCAGACAACGT
>JBBUCB010000070.1:0-12771 GCA_038058005.1 Patescibacteria group bacterium
TAGGCTCATGATACATGAAGAAAGTTCTAACTACAACTTGCCCTAACAAAAATCCCTGCTGTAATTAGCGGAGACTTTCGTGGCAGGGGCTGGCTGATGAGTTCGGAACTATGGACTGGCCAGCCCTTTATCAAGACATGCGTGTTTTCCCCGTGTTGCTGTACGAGTACTTGGTTGGTGACGTGCGATTATTTTGTGCCCTTACAAATTTTGAGTTCCTGCTCGAGTGCATCAACACGGTCGGAGAACGAGTGCGCAAACTCGGATAAAAGGCGAACGAAGTTGGCTTCAAGAAAAACCTGTTTCTCGTCTTCTTTTAGCTCTGCATAGCCCCCATCAAGATTTAGGCGTTTACAGAGTCTGTCCATCAATTCCGCACGGCGAGCAAACAGTCTTTTCTGGCCTGCTGCTACAATGTCACGATTATCAACGCTAACATCGCTTCTATTAAAGCCCTCAGGCTGAAGTTCAGCCCATAACCCAACGGCCATACCCTCCTCCATAGTTTCGGCTTCTATGATGGCCTTGGCGATTTCACTGGTAGGCATAGCTGTAACGTGACGACCGTCAATCAACTCCATTTGTCGTGCAGGAACTCTGGAAAGCCGAGTCCGTACACCGATATAGAGTCCTTCCACCAGACGGTCGTGTTTTTCATAATCAAACTCTTGGCTTGGCTTACCGCCCATGGTTTCTTTTGACATACAGCGCGATTAATTAATACCACGGTAAGGTATCACACCCGACTCCTGATACATAAGAATTGCGCACAAGTATTACGCAAATTAATTGCTCACAAATCATCACTTTTATAAAACGAGAATGCACCCGACGGCGGCCGAGAAGCGGCTCCACCGAACGAGTGCATGATGACTATTCGAAGCGGATGCGCAGGCTCTTGAACTTGCGACCCTCGTCGAGGGGATTGGCGGGGTTGCCATTGTCGTCGCGGTAGACGACGAGATGGAGATGGTCACGGTCAGTCCAGCCCGTCTTGCCGACCGTGCCGATGATTTGTCCCTTTTTCACCCCGCTTCCCACACGGAGCCTGAAGGCGGAGACCGAGTGAGGGGCAAGGTGGCAGTACTCCGATATTTCTCCCGAAGCGTGAACGATGTCAATGAAGTTCACTTTGTCGCGAAACTCTGAGCCATCACCCCATTCCGTGTTGCTCTCCATCACACGCAGGATTTCTCCTTCCTGTGCCGCAAGTACGGGCGTGCCGTCAGGAATGAGGAAATCAACAGCGTTGAGGAATGGCCCGACGTGAGATTGAGGGCTCTTAGCGCACCAGAAGCCGCCCATCTCATAGAGCTCCGCCTCGGGAACGCCATCGAGCAGGCCATAACGCTTGCCGCTATGGTCAACGACCACATGACGTTCGGCCATGCTCCTCCAGTCACGAAGCGACCATCGACCTGCCTTCCAAGGACTGCGAGGGAGGGGGTAATCGTATACGAGCTTTGTGCTCTCCCCATCATGCCAGACGGGGTTGTTGGCATTTTGCAGAAGGTCTTCCATGCTCTTGCTCCTAAACCACCGTGTGGCTGTTTGAGGTTTTTGGGTTGGCATATACCATCACAAAATAAGGATTTTGTCAATCGCTGACCGTACCAGTTGAGCTCATAACATCGGCAGTATTAGAAAAATCGATGTCAGGATACAGATCGGCAGTAAAGCTCAACAATGGGAGTCTCATAAAATAGCAAAACTACTCGCTGTCTAGCACATCATGCCTCGGGACGAAGTCGTATTTTCCTGAAATAATTTCTTTGATGTCCTGTTCGTGTGTTGTGTAATACACAAAGGAGTGAGGTGAGACATTCAGTTTGAGCAGTTCTTCAAGCGTAAACCAGCCGATTTTTTGCCCTTCACCAACGAGATGGATCAAGGGTAACTCATCATCGGTGACAGGAACATAAAAACGATGAACGACACTGCCGTCCGTGTACGTTGTTGTCCCAAGATTAATAACCGATGCTGGAGTAAGACCAATCTCTTCTTGTAATTCGCGGACTAGTGCGCCTTCTGGCGATTCACCATCTTCAATCCCTCCCCCGGGCGTATTCCAAGTGTTGGGATAAGCGATGTTCGGATTATTATCACGAAGCACAAGAAGTATTTTCTCTTTGTAAATCACAATCGCTTTGGCTCCGGGTTTTCTCGTCATATACTTATAACAACGTATCTAGCCATTCCCGAATAATCTTTTGCTGATCGGGCTTACAGCTATTGCACCATTTCTCCGGATTGTTGGTCTGATCTTTCCAGTACTCGTCCATGCTCATCCATTTAGCCTCTGTTACTTCATTATCGGTAAAATGGAGATCTGATGGTTGTCCATTGAAACGGACTGCATAATTTTCAAAGAAAGCCTTCTTTTCTTCATTGCGTCCCTTGCTGACAAAGAAAAAGTCTTCAATCGGTCTCTGAACCCCGACTTCCTCTTCAAGCTCACGCTGAGCCGTTTCCTTATGCGTAGTTCCAGCTCCCACGTGGCCACCAAAATAGGTCTGCCACTTACCGGGATTGCCAGAAAGCCCCTCGGCACGCCTTGAGACCATAAGCTGCCCTAGGTCGTTTACAAGCCAAACACGGGCAGTGCCATACCACCACCGTGGAGGCTCCTGTTTCACTTCTGCTCTCGTTCGAACCTCTGTTGGGTTCCCTTGCTCGTCAAAGCACTGGAGAGGCTCGTGCTGGGGTTCTGCTGGGTGCATATCATGCTATTTAGCGAATCGCGATTTCGTGTCCCAGCTTACCTGATTTTGTTAAAAAATTGAATTGATCGGGTTTTTCTCGATACTGGCATGGACCTGCTTCTGGTTCACCTGTGTATAGATCATCGTGGTCGTAATCTCTTTGTGACCGAGCGCCCGCTGGACAGCGATGATGTCAGAACTGCCCATATAGGTTTGCGTTGCGAACGTATGCCGGAATTTATGGGGCTTAATCCTGATGCCGGATCGTTCGCTAATATGACGGGTGAGGTGCTTTAGACCGTTTGCGGTAAACCGCGTCCGACCATGGTATGAAACCCAGAGCCAGATCGTTTCTACCCTGTGCTTCTCACGCTCCCGTAGATAGCGTTCTAGGAGTTCACGTAGGCGGAAACAAATCGGTACAGACCTTGCCGTTCGGCTCTTGGATGTTTCGGCGCGGATACGAATAACCCCATTCTCAAAATCAAGGTCAGTCACCCTCAGACCGAGCAACTCCCCCTTACGAAGCCCCGCCATAGCCATTACCCCGAACATAGCGACGTTGCGAACACGTTCGAGATCGGTTTTAGCGGCCATGTTGACGTGGTACATGATCGATTCCATTTCGCTTTGTGAATAGAACTCCGGGAGGTTTTTAATGAGTGGAGGCGTTGGTATTGCTTCAAGAGGGTTTGCGGGCATATGGCCACGGTCAACACACCACTTGAAGAACGGAGCGAGGTTCTTGCGATAGGAAATGATCGTTCCCGGCTTCCACCCGCGCTCGCGTTCGCCTCGCATGAGGAACTGCCGGAGGATACCTTCCGTCAGATCCTCAGTCATCTTGACGGGAAACAATTTTAACAACAGGCGAAAGCTCTCATGGTAGCTTTGCATCGTTGCATCCGCACGACGTTTCAGGGTTCCGTCCTGACACTCACGGATAAACTGGTTATGCGCCTGCTGTACATTCACAAAACTATTTCATTTCCCACCCGCGTTTTGAAGCGAGTTCCTGACAAATGTCGTAAACCATCTCCCAGAGTCGATTATCTTCCATTAGTTCAATAATGAGTTCTTCTGTCTCTGCGTCCCCGATAACGACGCCGTAATAATCCCGCATGTGAAACCAAAAGGCTTCTACAAAATCGTAGGAGAAAAATTGCTTGCGATCGGGATGCTCCAGATAGAGTTTGCGGTCGCGCTTTTCGGCTTCATCTGCCTTAGCAAACATTTCCTTCACTTCTGGCCGCTTCATGTACTCAAATGCCTTTCGTACCTCTGCTTCTGTCGCTAGCTCGATATTTTCTTGATTCATATCATGGTAGTTAATTATTCTTTGATGCGGATCGCACGATTTCAGCAATTCGTTGAAGGTCTTCTTCCCCAAGTTTTGATTTCGTTGTTACGGCATCACAGTCAATCTCGCTCAGAAGTTCAATCTGCCGATCCTCATCAATTTTCCCGTAGCCATACGAGCCGAACGTTGTTGAGACGTGTTCGTGGCCAAGATTCTGGCTGATCGCTTTTTTCTGCTCCTCAGTAAGAGGGATTTTCATGAACTCTTTGACGACAAGGTGGCGGAACGTGTGCGGATGAAAGTACGGCACCCCGGCAGCCTTGAATCGTTTCTCAAAAATCTTCCGTGCCGAGCTGCTTTTCGCCCAAAATTCTTTTCTGACATCCCCCGAGCTGTAATAACTGATATTCACTTCTCCTTGTTCGATTTTGGTCGCCGGAAAGATCGGGTCAGTTGGCCCGAACCCTTTCTCGTTTACAAGGTAGTCGTACCAGTCGAGAAAGTATGCTTTTGGCTTGTCGTATTTGAGTGGAAAGAGTGCTGTGGTAATGCGTTTGGCATACTTCGTTTTCACGCCCAAAGTTGGGTCTTGGTCGACAACACAGTTATCACGATCAAACGCCCCAATGGGCAGACTAACGATTGCCGAGATGCGGGCTCCGGTCAGCAGGGAAAACGAGATGAGCGCTCTGTCACGACGGTCAACCTCGGTTATCGGTTCGATGGACTCAATAACCGTCTGGACCTGCTCGATCGTCGGAATCTTTCGTCGACCTGATTGTCGCGCCTGTCGGGTCTCTTTCTTGCCTAGATTGAGAAAGTCGATATCGGTCATTTTTATGCTCTGCTTGTAGGCATCTTGCTGGACAAGCCAGCGGAAGAAAGCCTTAAGCTTGCGCAATGTGTGGTACTGGTACGAGACGCTGAGCTTCTCGTCCCCAACTCCATTACGGTTGGCGAGCCAGCTTTTGAACTCCATGGCGCGAGCCTTGTCGAATAATCGGAAGTCTTCGTTGTTCGTAAATTCTTGCCAGCGCAATAACGCCTTCTCGTAGGTCTCGATGCTATTTTCCGCATACCCGCCCGAGGCACGTTGATAGTCGAAGAAGCGTCTTTTCATTACTTCGTTTTGGTAACGAATTTCCTCGCGAGTTTTCCCCTTAGTTTTGTCTTCGTTCAATTCACTCATATTGTCATGTTTGGTGGTGATCGATTAGTCCCTTTGGGAGACGTGCGAATAAATCGGCGCATGGTCGCGTTGCAATCGCTGCAGCGGGCAACATTTTGCAGCTGATCGCGATTGTCTTTGCCGACCTTCTTGCCAGTCTTTTCCGTTCGTACCTCCTTGGGATCAACCCATCGTGCTTCATGGCACCTGAGGCAATACAGCTCGTCAGGCTTCAGCTTCACCTCGTGGCTCTTTCGTTGCTTACGCAGGAATGCGATCACCGTCTCGCCATAAAAGAGGAGGGGGTTTGTATCTGGCCTGATGGGTTCCAACCCCTCCTCAACCCACCGATAGATCGTTCCCCGGGTCGCCCCTAACCGATCGGCGATTTCCTGCGGGGTATACGTTCGGCGCTCTTTAAGAATTCGAAGGTTATAGTTACGCATACGGCAGGTGTTAATTCCACCAGCCTTGCCCGAGCGCTCCCCGGATTCGACCTTTAACGTCCCGAACCGTCGACCAGAACCGTATCGGCTCTACGCTGACCTCTCCCTCGAACAATCGGCTCTGGATTGCCTCAAGGTCCTTGGAGAACGCAAAAACCGCCACGGCACGGCGTGGGTTAATAGGGTCGGATTCAAAGGCCTTGATCGGTATCTCGTGGTATGCGAGTACGCAGATCAAAATGAACTCCGACGTCTTAAATTGTTTCTCTTTTGTTTTCATACGATCATCTTTTTCATCTTGCTTACCGCTCCATTTGACCAAAATCAGTCTGCTTAAAACACGCAGAACTAGCCCCTACGCAATAACAAAAAAGAGCCGTATTTATTGGCTCTCAAAATTTATCCACCTGTTAAGTTGAGTTAAGTACTGTTAAGTAACTTTGTTACGACGAGTTTGAAATGCTTTTTGGGTCAAAATTTCTACCGACACCTTAAAGACGACAAAATCGTGGTCTATGCCAAGAATGCGGGTCAGCTCGTATCCCCCCTGCGCATATAGCGGACATCGGCCATTGGTATTGAAGTAGTCCAAGGCCCCTCGAATCTCCTTATGCCGGAAGCGCTCGCCTTCAGCAACACGCACCAAAAGATCCCAATACTTTCTGTATCTAGCCTTAAATATCCGCTTATAGTCACCGTTCACAACCACGATAATCTCCTCTTCGCTTCGATTAGGTAACAAGCCCAACTGCTTAATTTTCAAGTCAGGGATCATGTCGCTTTCTTCCTCTTCGATATCCTCGTCAATCTGCCTCTCATCGATGTAGTCGGCGACCATAAGAGCGATGTCTTCCTTATCTTGCCAACCCATCCGGCGACTAGACAGAACCATCGGAAGAGTTTCTCGTTCCTCCAAGATGTTGGCGTATAAACTCCCGAATTGGCTGGGCTGGAAAATTGGGAGTTCAGGAATTTTTAAGACAGCTGTCGCTTGTTCGCTCAATTTCTGGATTTCCTTATAGGACTCAAGGATTCTAGAAGAGTCGACCGCTTTCGATATGATTTTTGCGGTCTGCTCAAAATCAGCAACAGCCCGCGCAACGCAATCAAATTGAATCTTATGGGCATCAATAAAACCTTGAATCGCTTTTTCCGACTCAAGATACGGTTGCATGAGCCTCTTCATCTGGCTCTCAACGGCGGAAAGAGCGTCTAAATCCAATTCTCTCATATTGTCATTTCATCTGGGACAAAATTATCAGAAAAAACTACATTTTTCAATTCGAAGGCATGGATAAGTTCGGAGTTGCTTATCCTGAAAAAGTAAGGTATTATTGGCCCACAATACCTAAACCCGACCCTGTGGTTGGGCATGGTTAAACACCTACACGACTGAGACGGTCTTCCGACTGGCACTTATTCGTGTAGGGCCCTATTCCGCAAGGATAGGGGGTTGTTGCCGAAAGGCGCAGCCGTCTTTCGGGAGACCTTTTGAGTTTCCCGACAATTTAATTAACCCCTACACGAATACCTATGTCGCACGATACGACAGGGACCAAGAATTGGTTCGCCAGACACAAGATACTTAGCGTACTTGGAGGCATCATCCTCTTTTTCATTATCATTGGAGCGGCTTCAGGGGGCTCATCTGATACGAGCTCCTCAAACGGCTCCTCCGGTTCCAACACCGACCTACAGGACGCTCCTGTGGCTTATACGTTGAACGATCAAGTGACCGTTGGCGACGTAAAGTGGGTGGTGACCTCTGCTACATCGAAAACTTCGCTCGCTGGAGCATTTGGCGGAACGGAGACAACCCAAGGTAAATTTGTTGTCATTAACGTTACCGTAGAAAATCTTGGCAAAGACATGAAGTCCATATCGAACCTAAAGTTGGTCGATAGCCAAGGTCGGGAGTTCACAAGCTCCTCAAAGAGCTACAAAAACCTTGGAGCGGATCAGCTCTATATTCTCCAAAACCTCAACCCGAACCTTCCATACACCTTTGCTGACGTATACGAGGTGCCAGCCGACGCAGAGGGCTTTTCGGTCGTCGTGGGCGATCTAGCGTTCTTCGGAAGCGATGAAGAAAAGATTGGCCTCGGTTTCTAATCCGCAAAGCATCGCCTTGAAAACCTCCCGGAGTGGGGGTTTTCTTGCTGTACGAATAGGCATCTGCTTGATAAGCTCGGGTTAATTATGATGACAAATGCCTCCCTGAAATACAGACCCGTGAGAATCGGCTTGCTTGTTAATGAGGGTTCAATCGAGGAGCTCATTGCTGCCGCAAGCTGGAATAGCATTCTGTGGGGCGGTCTTTATAACCCGATCATTCCCTGTGGAGCCAATCAAGAACTCACAAAGAGCTTGATCGAACTGTTTTCTGTTGATGTTCTCTACCCGGTCGGGAAATCAGAAGCGATTACTAAAGTGATTAATGATCATCCTTTCCTGAGAGAGCAGAGGCATATAGAGGGTCTGTTTCACGAGCAAACGACTCCACGTACAAGGAAGCGTGTTTTAGCCCCTACCTACCTGAGTTTAAAAGACATTGCTGACTATTTTTGGTACGAGGAGATGCGGCACAAGGACTCGTCCTACAGGAGTGATTTTATTCACTATACATGGGAGCAGAGCGACGATCTGAACGGGCTGCTGTCGCTCATGTATGGGCGCATACCAAGCGCAGGTTCGGTGCCATTCAAATACCCCTTCGATAACATTTTCCTAAACGGTTTACGAGCAGATTCTCAGGCAATCAAAGTTAGCGATCCCGTACCCTATCAGGAGAAATATGCCGTTATTCAAGCCACCCGAGTACTCCTTCGAGAATACGGGGATGGATTTTATCGTAATGGTGGTGGCGTTTATGTGGGTTCACATAGTAGTTTCAATGATCTGCTGGCATTTTGGAATCTGCGGGCTTCAGGTATAGATCTCACATTCTTTTCGACTGACGCTAGAGATAGGACACTAGCCGCAGCAAAAGCCCAGCTCGACAGCGTTCGCAAAAGATTGGACGGTAGAGAGATGCCTTTTGCGGCACACCCAACCATCTACCATCAGATTAACGATAATGACTCAGTTGATAGTCAAATAAAACTCCTGTTTTCCGAGGAGGAGAGAAAAGTGATACATCATGTCTCGGATCATTCTTGGAATGGCCATAACGTCAAGCCGGTGACGTGTAGCTTTTCTTGGGAGCAAACAAGCGGGAGCGCAAGCTTGGCAAACGAACAGCCAAGTGTGCGTTTTCAGTTACCCCCAATGGATTTCTTAAGAAATCCCGAGGATTTTGATAGCTCAACGCTCGCGGTCGATGTTGACGTCTATCATGAGGGTGACTATGAGAAACATACCCTAAAGCCCCCTTATCTTTGTGGTCTAGATGAATATTATAAAAGGGGGATACATTTTTCGCCCTTTGGCTTGCGACTGCATGGTGGAGGGATTTCATTGCTCATCGAGACAAACGATCATGACATCCGCTTGAGTCCGCTTTCAAAAGTGGAAATCGTCCACAAGATTTTTGATCTTGTGGGTCTGCGATCAAAACCGAGTCAACCGGGTATTGTTGCGCAAAAGATCATCGATCATTTTGGTGGTCTTGAAAAGCTGAGATCACTTAAGCTTGATGGGGTGAGAAATCTGCTCGAATCCTTAGAGCCAGAGGATACAGTAACAAGGGGACGTGCGACGCAAGTAATTCATGAATCTAATTTGACGCGACACAGATTCCTTTCCTCTGAATCAAAGGGGATTAATGCACCAGAAATTTTTAATGGTCTGCTCAAACAGCAGGTGTTTAGACCGGGCTTAGAGCTTACATGCGCAAGCTGTACGCTCACAAACTGGTTTTCACTTATCGAATTAGATGATGAGTGGGTTTGTAGATATTGTGCGGCAAAAGAACTTACTAGCATTCAATTGGGGAACCGGGGTGACTGGAAGTTTAGGAAGAACGGTCTCTTTGCGAGGCAAAACAAACAGGATGGTGCAATCCCCGTCATCTTGACGTTGCTGACCCTGAATAGGAGATTCCGCGACGGGAAGTTGCTTTTGCTGACCAACACTAAACTCGACGGTGATGGTGTGGACTGTGAGAGCGATTTTGTTGCCGTCATTAAAGATAATGGATCGGGCAAATTAGAAATTTGTATTGGCGAGTGTAAGAGTGGAGGTGGCGAGATCAATCAAGAGGATTGCGACAAGCTGACTGCCGCCGCAGACACGATCAAGAAAAACGATCAGCTTGATTGCTGTCTTCTCTTTGCTAAGACAGCCGAAGATTTTACGGATGCTGAAAAAACCTTATTTAAGGGTTTAATTGAAAAAGGTTACCGGATCGTTTTGTTCACAAATAGAGAGCTGGAACCTTACGAGCCCTACTGGAGTGATGGCGACGGAGAAAATCTCCCTCAGAAATATGCTCACTCGCTGGAGGACTTCTCGGCCAACTCGCGAGCTCGGTATTTATCCGACAATGGAGCTAACCAACAAAGTTCAACGGGTGCTTAACCATCTGACCCCTTAAGTGTTCAACTGAAGCCGATAAGTAGATGGTGGTTGTTTTGATGTCGTTGTGACCGAGCATTTTTGAGAGCGAGTAGATATCACAGCCCCCTTCAATCATGAGCGTGGCGAAGGTGTGGCGCAGCATGTGGATGTAGAAATAGGTTCCTGACGCCTCTATAATGCGTTCCACGAGACGTTTCAGACCCGAGTCTGTGAACCTACCATCTCGATGCAAAGAGACGAAAAAGTACAGGGTCATCTTGTTCAACCGCTCGCGTTCTATCAGGTACTTTTCGAGAATCGCGATAAGTTGAAATGGGATGGGAACGACACGGTCTTTATTGCCTTTGCCATGCCGGATGCAAATGACCATGTTTGTCAGATCAACATCGGTAACCTTTAACGTGAGCAGTTCGGTTTTACGAAGTCCACAATAGAGGAATACCGCGAACATGGCATGATTACGATAACGGAGGAAAGCATGAGGATACGGCAAACAGGCAGCGGTTTCAATCAGGGTTAGGGCCTGTTGTTTTGTGAGGTGTTTGGGAAGGCCTTTTTCTTGTCGCGGTTTCTCGATCTGCTCAAAAGGATTTTCGGCGACAAAGTTTCGTTCCTTCGCCCACTTGAAGAAAACATTAAGCCGTTTGTGATGCGTAATGAACGTGCCCGGCGTCCATTTCTTTGTTGACCTCCCCCAATAAAAGAATTTCTGAGCTACTAAAAAAGACACCTCATCAACACGTTCTACTTCAGGACATGCCCGCAAGAACGTTCTGAGTGTCTCTTGGTAACCCTTTACCGTCGTGGAACGGTAATTCCGGATGGTTTCCTGATACTGACAAAAAGCCTGATGGAGTTCTCCGATCTTCATATTCATCTCATTTAGAGGGAACATGGATCGAGTTTCCACTTCAGATATCTCAATGCGAGATTAAGCCATCTGAAGTGGAGCCACAGATCGGGATTGAACCGATGACCTCATCCTTCGTTTACACCCCTGTTTTCTTGGACACTATCAGGGGGCTAGACTGTATCTTGAGCTTTCTCTTGCGAGGGAAGCTCCCCTTGTCAGTCGTTCGGGCGTACGCTTTCGCGTTGACGCCACGGTCTTGACCTTGCCGGGCCTTTAACCGTAATTCGGGGTTCAGTCCCGCATTTCTGCGAGAGGGGGCAGGAGACATTACGTCCCACCATGGATGCGCTCTACCAACTGAGCTACTGCGGCATGAATTGTTTGACTCCGACGACCACCTCCACGGAGGATGTGGTCATCTCAATTTTGTTTCATCGGCTTCTTCTTTAACCTTGGCGCTAAACCGCGTTCTTAGGGTAGACCTCATCCTTACCATGGATGCGCTCTACCAACTGAGCTACTGCGGCATGGTGGGTCGGGAAGGGTTCGAACCTTCGTAGGGTTGCCCCAGCAGATTTACAGTCTGCCCCGTTTGACCACTTCGGTACCGACCCGGGCTCGCTTGCGTTGCGGGCTGTATAATGCCGGAATTAATCGAATAATGCAAGAAGCCCATAGGGATAGCTTGAGTTTGACAATTCCCCCATTCTATTCTAAGCTTCTCGCGATTTCATATTCATTACTCCGCCTCGCATTCCCCTCCTGCCAAGGAGGGGTGAGGGGAGGCTTCCACTGTTATGTCCCAGGAAACACTTATCAAATTGGAGTGCACGGTGTGCAAGTCCATGAACTACCGTTCAACCAAGAACAAAAAGATCCTTAAGGATCGTCTTGAGTTGAGCAAGCACTGTTCAACTTGCCACAAGCACACTCCTCACAAGGAGACCAAGTAACCGTAAAAAATAAACAACTGGCTCAGGCCAGTTGTTTATTTTTTACGATTCTTTTTTCTAGCATCTTCAATCCTACTTTCGAAAACAGCGATCTTCTGGTTATCAGGGTTAACCTCGCGTAAATGATTTAGGGCAATAGTGGCCTCCATGACGTCCCCTTTGTTGATAGCGGCTTCAATGAAGAAGTCGAGATACTTGGGATTGTTGGGGCTGATGTTCTTAGCGCGTGAGAAATAGGTGAAGGCGCCATCGATATCATTTTCGATAATGGCGATTTCTCCCAAACTGGCGAGCACGCTGGCGTCCTGGGGGGTAAGCTTCTGCAAATACTTAAAAGCTTCCTTGGCATTCTCGATATTCTTGGTATGAATGTAGAGTCGACCAATATACTCGTACGCGTCGGTATTCTTGGGATCCATGCTCAAGACCTCCACCAACTTCTTTTCGGCTGCGTCGTAATGCTCGTCGTTCAATAGATCGTGAGCTTCATCAACCATGCGACGCAACTCTTGAACGTTGGGTTTGCGGCGGGCAGGACTCTTCTGACGCTCCGTATACGAGCGCTCGATAGCGGCTAAACGCGCTGCTGCACGACGAACACCGTTCTGGATCCACGTGAACGGACCGCTTACCTGCCTGCGGACTGAGGCGACTTTCTCCCCACTCACACGCTCAAGCCGTTTACGAAGAATATCGTACTTTACACCCTTCGTTCTTGCTTCTTTTGAACTAGACGGATCAACAATCTTCAATTGCGGCAATTTACGAATCGCAATCCAAAGCAAGACAAGTACGCCCAGGCCAAGGAGTGAAAGAAAAATAATCGTCAGG
>JBBUCB010000071.1:0-1353 GCA_038058005.1 Patescibacteria group bacterium
GTATTTAGTGTCAGCCACCAAAGCGTTGAGGTCGAGGGCGAAAATTTCCTTGTTCTTAAGTTTGTCAGGAATATCGCCGGCAATCATGCGCAGGGCAATGCCCTCGACGACCGCGGTTTTACCTACCCCAGGTTCGCCGATGAGCAGGGGATTATTCTTGGTGCGGCGCATGAGAATATGCACAGCTCTTTCAATTTCAGCTTCGCGGCCAACGAAAGGGTCGATTTTTCCGGCCCGGGCTTTATCCGTCAGGTTGGCAGCATAAGTGGCAAGCATTTTGCCGCCAGCAGGACCGGTTTTTTGTAAACGTTGCCGACTTACAAAGTACTGATAAGCAAAAAACATGGCGGCCACGGCAACGCCACTCGCAATAACAATTGATCGATCGATCATAATGCCGAAAGCATAGCATAAATGCTTACAGCTTGTGGTTGTCGACTAACCTCCGTTACCATGCTGACATTATGCAGCCTATCGTCTCCACTCTCTGCGCGCTCTTGGCTTTTGGTTTGTGGCTCGGTTTTTGTGTTTGGAAATTATCCCAGCGAAATCTTTCCGGCAGCTTGGTTGAACGATTGTTGTTTGGGGTAACTGTCTTTGCTTGCCTCGTGACTTCAGCTGCTCTGGTGGTGTATTTCACCGCACCGGTTACGCTTGTGACCAGCGCCGTAGCTTTGCTCGCAGTTACCCTGGTGGTGATCGCGATACCGTTGTCGCCTGCGTTCCCGCGGGTAACCTCTCCGCTGACGCGATCGATTCCATGGTACGCCCTGGGCGTGCTACTCGTTAGTCAGGGCAGCGTGATCTTTCTCTTATGTGTCGGCCGAACCTCGGAACCTCTCGTTAGCCCATGGCTGCTTTTCCCGGGGAACATCTACATACTTTTTCTCCTATCAACGATGCTGACGGCCTATGTCTGCACACGGCTGGGGAGGTTGGCTTTACCGTTTGCGAGTTTACAGACGTTCATTGCCATTGGCGTGTCAGCGATTGTGTATGGCATAGGTTTTGGCTTTGATCCGTTTATTCATAGAGCAGCGGAAGCGGCACTCGTTCAAACTGGTGTTATCGAGCCTACAAGCCTGCTTTACAGCGGACAGTACGCGGTGGTGGGCTGGTTGCATTTTGTGACGACCTTACCCACGGCTGTGATCGATATTTGGTTGCTACCGGTTTTAACCAGCCTCTTTTTGCCATGGGCGGCCTATGTGGGCCTGCGGCACGGCTGGGGAGTGCGTGAAGAAGCGGCAAGTCTGGGCTGGCTGGCGGCCTTATTCATCCCCTTCATGCTCTTCACCTTCACGGTTCCGTTCACGATCGTATACGTGCTTTTCGCTGGAGTTATTTTCCTTT
>JBBUCB010000072.1:0-4006 GCA_038058005.1 Patescibacteria group bacterium
TTCAAGAGCTTAATGCCGTGGTCAGGAATATCGCGGGTCACGAAGATCTTGGTCATAAAATACAAATACAGGGCAATTACGCCCTGCATTGTAGCACTTACTAACCATACCGACGTTTGTGCCTAACCTGAGCCTTTCGCCTTCTCACCATCCTGACGTAAGGAAGGATTAGGTCCCGAGGCTGTTCACGATGGAGCTCTTTCGGCCTAGCGGCCGGTGTCCCCTTCCGGGGGAGATACTTTCTTTTGCCGCCGCCGTTTTCTCCTGCCGGGGTGAAATCCATCCAGAACTCGGGCAAACCCGGAGACGGCTGATATTTTATTACCTGAGAATTGAAACGTGCTTTTGAATCAGCCGTCACGGGATTTGCTATTCCTCGTTCTGGCCGGATTTCCACTGTAGTACTCCCGGCAGTCGACAAACGGCGGGATAGCGAGCCTGACGGCTCGCATAGGGTTATCTGATACTGGAGAAGTCGAGGGATTCTTTGATGATCTCCCAGCCGTCGTTACCAACTGTATCTCCAGGATCAGCATCCATGAAAAAGGCTCCGGCCCAGTCTGTTTCACCCTCGTAATAAATGTCTTCGATCGGACCGGCCCACAAACCCTCGATCTGGCCTGTAACCACATAGCGAGTGCCGCCGTTCTCCGCCATTTGTGTGATATTGATGTTCTTGTAGCCTTTATCGGTGGTGTAGACGCTAAGTAAGTAGGCGTTAAAATTTGCTCGGGCAGAGATTACCGGATGACTCTTGCTGCCAACCTGCATGCTGACGTCGATAAACGGTCCGTCACAGCCTTCGCAGAACATGAATACACCCGGCACCATTGCGGCACTCCATGAGGCCGGCTCGATTCCGTAACTCCGAAGCTCCACTGACCAGCCGATCGGATAATCAAAGCCAATACGCCCTTGATCGGTCGTGACCGTGCCGACTGCAGGAGCAATCTCGCCGCCGTCGGTACAGACGCGAGCAATTTCCCTGGTAGCGTCGAGAACTGCGCCTTCCACCTGACTTTTGCAGGCCGCAACATACTCATCAGTTGTCGAGATTTTGCCTTCTGTAGTCACCAGAACAGCGACAGCGACCAGGCTGAGCAGCAAGACTGCGAACATGAGTCCGATAACGAGACCATGGGGCTTGCTGGAGGTTTGAGGCTGGTCTGGAGTCATATTAGAGGCTGATACAGGTATCTTTTAGGGTCGCCAGGGTGGCGGCGCTGCATTCAGCGGCTACCGTGCTGGCATCAGGTGGGGGAGTTGGTCGAAAATAAAGAAAACCGATGATTAACATGAGCAGCGCAGCATTCCAGACCAGCAATAGAATGATCCAAACGTGAAGTTTGTGACTGGTTTCCATAGCTTGCTTAGTTACTGGTGTTTTCGATACAGAACGTGCGGAGCTGCATATCAGTGTTGGTCCAGATGGCATGATCAAAACAACTATTACTTGTCCAACGTACGCCGCCGCCTGTGTAAGCTCGTGTATACGCGGCTTCATTCAGGCGTTCTCCGGCAGCCAGCGTCCAGGAGGCCAGCACGGCTCCGGTAGCTACATCGTAGGCGGTAATGTTATTGGCGGGAGTTGTATTGATTACGGCTACACGGTTTTGTTCTGGTGAGACTGTCGACTTGGCGCTGGCCACGTTAATTACAGCCGGAGAGATCTTACCTGTGGCCACGGTGAGTGGATACACAATTAACGTCGAGCCTTCAGCATCCTGAACTGATAAAACGTAGGCTTTGCCGTCGTAATTGGTCTGAGGTACTGCAAAAAGGCTGAAATCGGCAATTTGATCCTTCAGATCGGAGCTATAAATGGTTCGAACGATAAGCCCATCTTTATCAAGTTCTACGATTTGGACACTCGAACCGTCAAGTTTAGTGATGAGTTGAGGGGCGCTTACAGGTTCGGCATCATTTTTTGTCTTTTTCGCCCTGGCTTCCACACGACCACTTAAGTACGGCTCGGCAGCTTGAAGAAATTCCAGACTCAAAAAACCACCCAAAACAACAAGGAGCGCGCCAGCTCCAGCCATGAGCGCCAAAATAAACGCGTGTTTGCTATGCATATCCCCCATGCCGTACGGACGGGTAGGCGACCCGTCCTTACCGCACCTGCTTAACGCTGATGATCGATAATTGCTTTTTGTTCGGCCACTTACTCAGTATACCAGCCTTAGCACCAAATTTTTGAATGACACTTTCGGCATTCAGTGTCCCCACCCGCAACGCATCATCGAGACTCCAGCCTTTTGCGATCGCTGCCACCGTGCCAGAGCCAAAAGCATCACCTGCACCGGTGCGGGACACCGACTTGGCTCCGCTTGTACGTGCGAACCAGGTTTTACCGTCGGCATGCGCATGAGCTCCGCGCGCACCGTTGGTCACAATGACGGTCAGGCCTGGGTAGGCGAGAAGCTTTGCGAGTTTGGCCCCATCTTTTTCGTCTGATTCGGCCAGCATTTGAGCTTCTTCGAGGTTTACAATAAGTACAGAGAGCGATGAGAGCAATTCACGCATTTCTACGGCTCGCTTTAACTCACCGCGGCCAGGATTGACAGCGACTTTTGTTCCTTGTTTTTTGGCCTGGGTAACGATCTTTTGCAGAAGCTCGATATTGCCTGCCAGGGAAGTGATATACAACCATTGGCTTTTCAGGTTCTTCCAAGGGATGTCGCTTGCACTAAAGGAGCTCGATGCTCCACGGTGCACGAGCACTGAGCGTTCACCATTCTTGGCCGTCAGCAATGTGCTGTAAGCGGTATTTTCTTTGGGGAGCACGCGCAAAAGTTCAGTATTGACGTGGTACTGCTTGAGTTCGGTGACGATCGCGGCTCCAGGATCATCATTACCAATGCGGGCCACGACCGCCGATGAAAAACCAAGACGAGCAAAAGTCGTGGCCGCATTCGTAGCGCCACCGCCGGTGGAAAACACGAGTTCATCGACATCAATTTTGCTACCGAGCGCGACGCATTCACCTTGTCCTCCAGCAAAACGCGGGGAGTTGATGATTTGAAATTCTTTCGAGACCAGAAACACATCTCGAGTGGCCGCGCCGATGGTGATAACGTCAAACATAGATTATTTTTGAGCTGAATGTTTCTCCCAAAGTTGAATAAAGTGTTTGAAGTTATCGGCAACTTTCTGGATGGCGTCAGCACGGGAAACGGTACCTTGAATGTAGGCTGAGAGGGCGTCTTGGAAGATCGTTCTACCAATGGCAAAGCCATCGACAACACCACTTTTGGCGGCAGCCTGTACCCAGGTCTCGACGGCCGAGGCATTTTGACCACGACCAAGAATAATCATGGGAGCCTGAGCTTCAGGGGCGATCTTGGTCCAGTCTTCGGCCTTATCGAAGCCTTCGATCTTCCAAATACCCACCTTGATGCCGGCTCCATGGATCTCAGAAAAGACTTTGAGCATGTCATCGGCCGTGTGACCTTGCTTTTTATCGAGCAAAATTTCGAGCATGAGCGGTACGCCATTGGTCTCGCAAAAATCCGAGACTTCTTTAATGGTTTTACGTTGGCTCGCATTCTCTTCTTCCTGGCCCGGATGATAGTGCACGAGGATTTTACCAAACGTCGGACGAAGCTCGTTCAAGCGCTCGCCAAACTTATCGCCATGGATAAGCTCGAGGGTCTTGGTACCACTTTTTTCCATCGAGACGGTTACAGGCAGGCCAACTTTCTGAGCCTCGAGAATAACGTCGAGGGCAGTTTCTTCATCGAACAACGAGCCGAGTGATCCAGAGCCTTTGTAGTCATCGCGCACAACCAGAATGGCTTCAAGCACCATTTTTTTAAGCTCTTTGGCCTTCGCCAGGTCGACCTCGGAGAACGGATAGGCCGTGTTCATGACGTCACGAGCGAGACCGTTACGGTGATCGAAGGGCAAGATGAAAAACGGAAAATGCATAGAGAAGTTAATGTCTAGACCTCTTGAGCTTTGAACGACTTCCTGGCCTTCAGCCGAGTTTGAATTTCGCCGTGCG
>JBBUCB010000073.1:0-3875 GCA_038058005.1 Patescibacteria group bacterium
ACTGAGAGCGCGCAAGATAGCTTCGCCACTGCCTTGGTTTTGGCTACGGAAAACGCCACCGTCGTCCTGAAGAAAAACAAAATCTCAGAAAAAGTCTTTGCCGATTTAGCGGGGAAGGCCATTCGAGGCGTTCGAGATATTTATCAAACACGCGATATCGTCGAGCGCGATTGGGAGTTGAAGGGCCAGGATCTAGCAACCTTGATGCAGGCTATCGGTCTAGGTATTGATGCTTATCAGAGTGTCCCGCAACCTACTGCCTCCGCCAAGCCAGTAGCTACGCCTCGGAGTGATGAGGCCGCTGGTCTTGATGAACGTTTTTCGAAGCTTACAGAGGGAGACACCGACGAGAAAATCCAGCCTGTACGGACCCAACTTACGGTTGGCAGTACATCCTTGAAAACACCTGAGGGTCAGAGAAAGATGGTGGATGTGATCAGCTCCTCGCGTTTAGCGGGTCCCATTGAGCAGTTAGGCAAGATGACTCCCACGGAATTCCGTCGTTTGTCGAGTAACGCGTCAGAAGCTGGCCAAAAACTTGAAGATTTACTCTCGGCGCTTGAAAGTACTTCATATGAGGAACGGGTGAAGGGTGTTTTGGCTTGGCGTGAGAGCCCAATGAACCAGCTCTACTTACAAATTACCGAAGAAGCTTTGTCGCAAGGATTGGCCTTGCCAGAGGTGAGCAGCCGACGCCGCGCAGCCGGCAAAGAGAGTCTCAGTCCTGCTGAAATTAAGGCTTTGGCGCTTTTGAACGCGAAAATACGATTTTAGCCAGACGGCCTGACGGCTGTCTCTACGGCATGGCGTGATATAATCGGGCCATGCCACGCAATCAATTTGTCGTGCCACAATTTCTTGACGTTGAAGCCAAAATCATTGGTCCGATTACGGCTCGGCAGTTTTTGATCATGCTCGGCACGTTGCTGTTGGACTTTGTTATCTACCGCGTGTTCTTGAACGTGTTCATCGTTATTGCCCTTGGGGTTCCGGTCTTGGCTCTTGGCATTGCGTTCTCGTTCGCAAAGGTAAACGGGCAGCCTTTTCACTACATGGTCTTGAGCGTCATTCAAACCTTGCGCCGACCCGCCCGCAGGGTTTGGGACAAGTCCTTAAGCGACGCGGATTTACGGGTGTATCTCAAAAAAGAGGTTGTCGCCATGTCGGCGCCAAAAACAATTAAAAAACCCCTGGAACGTTCACGCTTATCTGAGCTTTCCATGGTGGTGAATACGGGCGGCGTTTACGAGGGCGATGACAATCAGCTTTAGCGCATATGGCCGATAAGAAAAACAAACTCTCGAAACCCAAAGTTGGTCCGCCAACCCAACGGTATTTAGATATCGCCGAAATTCGTGAAGACGTGGTGATCATGAAGGATGGTACTTTGCGGGCAGTCTTATTGGTTTCGAGCATAAACTTTGCCTTGAAGAGCGAAGACGAGCAGCAAGCCACCGTGCAGGGCTACATGCAGTTCTTGAATGGGCTTGATCATCCGCTCCAGGTGGTAATTCAGTCGCGAAAAATGAACATCGATGCGTACATGGGGCAACTCAAGAAGCAAGAAGAGACTATCCAGAACGAACTCCTGAAGACGCAAATTCGTGACTATATGTCGTTCGTCGCTGAATTAGTCGAGCTCGGTGAGATTATGCAGAAGCAGTTTTTTGTGGTCGTGCCGTTTGACCCCAGCGAAACGGGGGAGAAGCGGAAGAGCTTCTTTACTCGCTTGCAAACGTCAATCTCTCCGGCTCGGATTTTAAAATTGAATTCTAAACAATTTACTGACAGAAAAGCTACGTTAACGCAACGCGTAGCTAACGTATCTGCTGGCTTGCAAAGCATGGGCCTCCAGGTGGCCATGTTGGATACGCAGAGTCTGATTGAACTGTACTACACTTGTTATAACCCTCAGGTGCTCGATACCCAGAAGCTGGTGGACACGAATAAGCTCCAAGTTGAAACCAATTTTTAAGCTGTATGGCTTTTGATCTAGAACAACTCAAACGTCAGCAGACTGCCACGGCGGCGGCGGCCAAGAAGCCGCTTACCGATAAGGAGCTGAAGGCGATTGAGGAGAAGACCACACTTGAGGAGGAACGTGTCTATCGCCGCGGTACGGTTTCGGTTCGAGATCTTATCGCCCCTGCCTCGTTTGAAGTCCAACCGACTCACCTCATGCTCGGAGATATTTTTGTGCGCACGTTGTTTGTGACTACCTATCCTCGTTACGTGGGTATTGGTTGGGGATCGCCAATTATCAACTACAAAGGCACCATCGACGTGGGCATGTTCTTTTACCCGATTAAAGCTGAGGTTATTTTGAAACAGCTCCGCGACAAAGTGGGTATTCTCGAAGCTCAAATTGTTTCTGACAACGAAACGGGTAAACCACGCGATCCAATTCGAGAAACGGCTTTGCGCGACGTTGAGCAGCTGCGTGATGATCTGACTCAAGGCATTGAGCACTTTTTCCAATTCACTTTTTACGTCACCATTTACGCTAAAACTAAAGACGAACTCGACAAGCGTACAGAGAATATCGAGTCTATCTTCGGCACCAAGCTTATCTACTCAAAGCGCGGTTTCTACCAAACTGAACAAGGTTTCAATTCAACTTTGCCACTGTGTAACGACGAGCTGATGATCACCTTCAACATGAACACCTCGCCGATTGCGTCGTCGTTCCCGTTCACCTCGTCAGACGTTACGAGTGACAACGGCATTTTGTACGGTATCAACCGCCACAATAACTCGTTGGTACTTTTCGACCGCTTCTCGATGCAGAATGCCAATGCCGTGGTGTTTGCTACTTCCGGTGCCGGTAAAAGTTATACTGTTAAGCTCGAAATCCTACGCTCCATGATGATGGGTACGGATGTCATTGTTATCGATCCAGAAATGGAATATCGCCAGCTAACAGATGCTGTTGGAGGAACTTACGTTAACGTTTCCCTAGCTTCTGACGCTAAAATTAATCCTTTCGATCTCCCACGACCAAAGGGTGATGAAACCTCGGTGGAAGACATCTTGCGAAGTGCTGTCATCACGCTTAAGGGGCTGCTCCGTATCATGATTGGTAAACCGATGGGCGAAGCTGGAATCCTCGGATTCACTCCTGAGGAAGATAGCACTCTCGACCGTGCTTTGCTTGAGGCTTACGCTAAGAAAGACATTACTGCTGACTTGCCTTCGCTTGAAGGTGTGGGCGAGTATCCGGTTCTTGATGACTTGATGGATGTGCTCGAAGGTATGGATGGCGCAGCCAACTTGGTGGCTCGGCTTGAGAAGTTTACCCGAGGTACTTTCTCTGGACTGCTAAACTCGCCAACCACGGTTGAAATGCGTAATCAGTTGGTAGTCTTCTCGGTTCGTGATCTTGAAGACGAACTGCGCCCGATGGCTATTTACACCATTGTGAACTACATCTGGAACGTGGTTCGTTCCGAACGCAAGAAGCGTATCCTGTGTATCGATGAAGCTTGGTGGCTGATGCAGAACCAAGACTCGGCTAAGTTTATCTTTGCTTTGGTTAAGCGCGCGCGTAAGTACTACTTAGGCGTAACCACGATCACGCAAGACGTGAACGACTTTTTGTCGTCGCAGTATGGGCAGGCGATTGTGACCAACTCATCCATGCAAATTTTGTTGAAACAGTCGTCGGCTGGTGTGGATTTGATTGCGAAAACTTTTAACCTTACCGAAAGTGAAAAGTATTTGTTGCTTGAAGCGGCTGTTGGAGAAGGCATCTTCTTTGCCGGACAGAAACACGCGGCCATGAAAGTGGTAGCGTCTTACACGGAAGACCAGATTATCACAACCAATCCGCAACAGCTGCTTGAACAGGAACGAGCTCGCGCAGAATTCCAAAAGTC